>NZ_JBSFJF010000012.1:0-159105 GCF_053597915.1 Streptomyces sp. NPDC001219
ACCGCCGATGTGAAGGACGACCTCGCCGACACCCTTCGCCGCGAGGCACGCGACCAACTCGCCTTGGCGCGTCCTCCTCGGCTGAAGGTCCGCGTGCACCGGAGCACGAAGTAGCGAGCCCCGGACCGGGTACGCACAGACTCGCTAGGAGAACATGATGAGGAGACACGCTAAGACCAACCGAACTCTGCTCGCCCTGCTCGGGCTCGTGCTGCTGGGCGGCGGCCTCCTGGTGCTCGCCGGCGGCGCCGACATCTACCGGCGTCGGCACCTCGTACCCCCGGTCGGCTGGCCGCTCACCACTGCGCGCGATGTCCTGGTCCCATCCGCCGTTCAGACCAGGTGGACGGACATGAGCTGGTGGTGGCCGGCCGTCATCGCGGCACTGGCCCTGCTCATGCTGCTCGCCCTGGTGTGGCTGCTGTCCCAGCATCGGCGCCACCCCCGCCGACTGACCGTCGCGGACTCATCCGAGGAGACGGTGACGGTCAGCAACCACGCGTTGAGCGACGCGCTCGCCACCGACCTCGCCATGCTGCCGGGCGTCCGGGACAGCCGAGCACTGTTCTACGGCAAGCACACGCACCCACAGGCCCGTATCGGCCTCGCCCTTGGCCCGGGCACCGGTCCGGAGCAGATCCTGAAGGGCCTGCACGACGCCGTCGAACGGGCACGACGATCCGCCGGCTGGGACAACCTCCCCACCCGTGTCGACCTGAGCGTCGCCCACCACAGAGCACACCGCGTCGAATGACACCACGTCCCGTTCACGGTTCGGGACGCAGCTGAAGGACAGGGCAGCGGCGAGCCAACGCAGGCCGCGCTGGTCGCTTAGTTGGGGGCGCCGCCCGGCCTGCCGGGAAGTTCCAGTCCGCGGCCTGGGCAGAGCGAGGGTTCAGTGGCGTCCGTGGGCGCTGTCGGCAGCTCCGCCGAACAGCCGGGCGACGGCACGAAATGGGAGGGTGACGACGGTGGCGATGGCCCCGCCGATAGACCTGAGTACGTCTGCGATGGCCGTGAGCATGTCGATCCTCCAAGGGTCTCCTCGACCGCGGCGGGCGACGTGCTGCGGATCGCCGTGCGGTCGTGATGCGTCAGCTGGGCAGCTCAGTCCGACTTGGAGCGCGGTTCCTGCGGGTCGACGCCGGAGGATGCCTCGGCATCCCTGCTGCCGCTGGGGCGCTGCGAACGGCCTCGCCGACCTTCGTCGTGCATTCCCTTCTCCTTGGACCTGCCGCCCTGCTTTTCTCCGCGACGGGAGGAACTTTTGACGGTGTCGCCCGTGACGCCCTCCATCTCTTCCTGGGAAGTTTCCTTGCGAGGTCCGGTCTCGGGGGCGTACTGGTCAGGGTGGAACGACCGGTGCGCGCTCGGATTGTCTTGTTGCGTGGTTTCGTCGATATCAGGAGACCATCCGTGCTGTTTGGTTCCCTTGTGGCGGCTCGGCCCTTCGCCGTGGGAAGGGTGGGGCGTTTTTTCATGCTTGGTCATGAGCGGATCCGCCTCTCGTGTACGCCGCGCCGCGAGCCGGCGAGCGTGGCGTCACTGCCAGGATAGTTCACGCCGCAGAATAGTGAAATCGCCGAGAATTTCAGACGCATTTCACGCGCCATAAACTGCACCCGCAGTTGCACCGACGTGCGTTTCCTTCCGGCGCATCTTATTCTTCTTCCTCTTCGTATTCAGCGTCTTCGTCGTCCTCTTCGGGCTCGTCTTCTTCGGGGGCCTCGTCCTCTTCGGGCTCGTCCTCCAGGTCTTCGGAGTCTTCCTCATCCTCGACCTCTTGGTCCTCTTCGCCTTCGGCGTCTCGATCTTCGTCGTCTTCGAGTCCCTCTTCGTGGGTTCGGACGACTTCGCCATCGCGGATCTCGCCGCGCCAGCCTTCGAGATCTTCGTTGTCGGTGAGCGTGACGTACCGCTGGAAGTGCTTGAGGTCCAGGCGCAGGCGCCGTCCCTGAGCGCGCCAGATGTTGCCGGTCTTCTCGAAGAAGCCGGCGGGGTAGTACTCGACGACAGCGACAATGCGGGTGAGTTCCGGGGTCAGTTCATGGAAGCTGATGGCACCGCGTGTGGTGCCCTTGCCCCCTTCGGAGTTCCACACGATCCGCTCATCGGGAATCTGCTCTTGTACGGTCGCTTTCCAACTGCGGTTGGAGAACGCCACTTTCAGCTTCCAGTCGCTCTCGATCTCGTCCGACTGCGTGACACTCTTGACGCCCTTGGTGAAGCCGCTGAACTCCTCAAGCTGGGTCCATCGGTCATACACGGTACGCAGGGGCATACCGATGTCGATCACCTCGACGATGTTGGTGACCTTCTTGTCCCCGGCCTTGCCGCCACCGCCGAAGAACCCTTTCACGGTGTCGACTGCCTTGTCCTTGAGGTCACCGGCCTTCTCGCCGAGGAAAGCCTTCACAGGCGACTCGCCTCCGCCGAGCACCCGCTTCCCGACGTTGACCAGGGTGCTGTTGCCGTCCCCCACATCGCCCAGCCCCTGTGCAAGGTCGCTGATCTTCTCTCCGGCCTTGTCCACCAGCCTCTGGCCCTGCGCTTCGGCGAATCCGGCCAGCTGCTCCTTGAGCATGTCAAGGCCGGAAGCCTTGTCCGGAGTCGAGTCACCCTCCTTCGTGGCCATGACTTACCTCCTGCGACTGGTGCGGCTGGATGTCTTCTTGGCGGCCGTCTTCTTTGCAAATGTCTTCTTGGCAGCTGTCTTCTTCGCCGTCGGCTTACCGGAGGCAGCCTTCTTCGCCGGAGCCTTCTTGCCCGGGGACTTCGTTGTGCGGGCACGGTTCGCCGAAGACTTCTCCGGTCGCCGCCCGGAGGGCTTCTCCTCTTCGCCCTCTGCTTCTTCGCTCTCGTCCGCGCTTTCTTCCTCGTCGTCAGCCGGTCCTTCTTCGTCCTCGGCCTTGCCCTCTTCTTCATCCTCGGCCGGCTCTTCGCCCTCGGCTGGCTCCTCGTCCTCCGGGGGCCCCTGAAGGGCGCTGGTGCGTTTCTGTAGGGCACCGGCAAGTGCCCCGAGGCTGCGGTCGGCTGTCGCGGACAGCGCGGTGCGACCGGACTTCAGGAGCTCACCACGGACCTGGTCGATGAGCTGGGCGGCCTGGGGAGTGGCCGCGAGGCTGCGCAGCGCTTGACCGATCAATTCTCGCGGACTCAGCGCCTGACCTGCGACCATCGAGGCGACCCCGATGGCGAGTTTGCCCTTCTTGGTGCGGCCCAGTACATATCCAGCCGCGAGCGCTGCAGCCAGAGTGACTTTCGTATCGGTTTCCATGAATGGCCTCATGTCACGTTCGTGGGATCGCGTCGCTCAGGCACCGTGCGGCCCCGGTGCGAGACTCCCCAGATGTCTCGCAGCGCCTCTTGGGAGCAGAAGCTCTCTTCTCCCACCTTCACCCCACATCCTCAGACGCGCATCTCCCCAGGTGAATCGCCCTCGGTGCCGGACCACACCTCGACGACGCAGTTCGGGTTTGCCTGACGAACTCGTAGAGCTCCAGGTGCTCACGAGGCTTTCGAATCACGGTCGCTGATGACTTGCGCGTGATCGGGCTCCCCACAGGGAGCCCGGTCCGCCCCGTGAACAGTCCGTCCGCATTCACTGCACGATGAGTCCACCCGGAGACCGCTGCAGGGTCCGGGTTGCGACCGGACGTCAGGCCGGCACAGCTTCCTTTCCGCCCTGGTCGGCCGGGACGGACTTGTCGATCCTGCTGTCCGCCCCGGGTATGGATGCCTGATTTGCCGCCTTCGTGTGCCGGGAGAGCGGTTACGCCAGGACGCGGTGCGGCTTTCGTCTCGCGCTATCCGGCGGGCCGAACGAGTATCGGCTCTGCCGCGCCAGGTACGGGCGCGGCGGATGTCGCCCGGTCCGGGCGGCACGAACCACCCCCGAAACAGCTGTCTTTGGAGTCGTCGGACCCGCGTGCGTGGCCGTAATCCTGGTTCCGCACCCGACGCCGCGACCAACTGTCGAACGATCAGACGTCAGGTTCACCCGTTCCGATGGGTGAGCGGACCCGACGCGGCTGGCAGGGTGTGCTCGTGGCCGTGCCGGGTAGGGGCCTGGTGACGGGGGCTCAGCAACCGGAGGGAGCCGGTCATGAGCAACAGCACCATGACGGCACGAGCAGCGCAGGGGACCACGTCGAAGGTGTGTGCCGTCCCGGCCCCGACGGTGCTGCCGCAGATCGAGGACCCTCAGCACATGCCTCCCGCCGACGCGCGCGAGCTCACGAAGGTATTTCTGCAGCGACTTGACGCGCTGGAAGAGGGGACGCGCGAGTACCAGTACGTGCGCAACACCCTTATCGAGATGAACCTGACCTTAGTGCGCTACGTCGCCCGCCGTTTCTCCGGCCGTCGGGAGTCGGCCGAGGACATGCTGCAGGTCGGCACAATCGGTCTGATCAAGGCCATCGACCGCTACGACGTCTCGCGCGGCGTGGAGTTCACCACGCTCGCTGTCCCTTACATCCAGGGTGAGATCAAGCGGTTCTTCCGCGACACCACCTGGTCGGTCCACGTACCGCGGCGACTGCAGGAACTGCGCATCGACCTTGCCCGAGCCCGCGAACAGCTCGAAGGCCAGGGCATCCACGAGCCGACCGTCGCCGATCTCGCCGCTCACCTTGATCTGGACGAGGCAGAGGCGGGGGAAGGAGTTCTCGCTTCCAACGGCTACGAGAGTGACTCCATAGACCGGCCCGTTCAAGCCTCCGGCTCCAATCAGCAGACCGGCTTTGTCGCCGACCTCATCGGCGCCGAAGATCCTGCCCTCACACTGGCAGAAGACATCCAGGCCCTCAAGCCACACCTGGCCGAGCTCGGCGACCGCGACCGCACTCTCCTCGAACTCCGCTTCGGCGCCGAGATGACCCAGAGCGAAATCGGCGAGGAACTCGGCCTCTCCCAGATGCACGTCTCCCGCCTCATCACCCGCATCTGCACACACCTGCGGGAAGAGATGCTGGCCACCGACTGACTGAACAGCACCTCAACTGCTGCTCACAGCCAGCCACGTGCCTCCGCGTGGGCCTGCCGGGGCAAGAGGCACGGCTGCCCGTAAGCCCGCCGCAGCTGCTCCTTGCCCATAGTTGAAACGGCCCTCACTATTCTTCTTTGACCTCTTCGTAGTGCTGGTCCTTGGCCGGCCCGCCCGGTCCACGGTGGGAGCGTTTGCCCACTTCACGACGCCTCCCGACGGCGAAAGAGCGCCGGCCGCCGTCCTGGCACCCGCAGACGCCGACGACGACATCGACTGGACGGCGCCGTGGACTCCACAGGCATCCGGGCCCACCAGCACGCCGCCGGAGGACGCAAAAAGAGGCGACGCGCTCCGGCGAGCCTGCCGATCGCGCACTTGGACGCTCCCGCGGCGCGCTGAACACCAAGGCACACCTGGCCGCCGACGGCGCTGCACGGCCTCTGACCTTCACCGTCACCGCAGGCCAAGCCGGTGACGCCCCTACCTTCGCGACGGCGATGTCTGGCATCCCCGTGCCGCGAAACGGCCCGGGCAGGCTGAGAACCAGCCCCTCGCCGTGCTGGTCGGCCGGGCCCACTCGTCCCGCCATCCGCAGTCACTGCGACGCCGAGGCATCCGCGCGGTCACGCCCCAGCCCCTCGACCAGATAGGCCCCGCCTGCGGCGAGGCTGTCAAGGTGACCGTCCGCCCGACTTCGACCGCGACGTTTACTACAAGCGCCCGGTCCGCCTCGCCACGCGCGTCGGGCGGCGTACCGCTCGGCGCCTGTCGCGAGGTACACCGTGACGCTCTACGTTCGCCGTGCTGACGGCGCGCTGGAGGCCGACTCGGCCACCTCGGTGAGTGGCTCCCGGCGTGCGCGATGATGTGGACGACTCGCTCGGCTCATGACCTACCGGTGGGCAGGTCGATGTCCGAACAGGTGCCACTTGTGACGGTGTCCGTCGCCGTCGGGTCGGTCACCCCGAGGAGAGCTGTCGTCCTGCCGTGCCGCCGTTCCCAGGTCGCTCCTCGTGTCAGGGTGGTCGACGCGGCCCTCGTGGTCCGTGCCGCGTGCAGCGGCTGCATCGTGGCGCTCCCCTTTGAGCGCTTGACGCATTGCGTGCTTCTTGCGGGTGCTGCGGCGCATGCCGCCGAGCAGCAGACTCAGCCCGAGCACTGCCACCGCGCCGATGATGGCACCCAAGAGGAACAACATGCCGGTGGATCCGGTCATGTGGTACCCGAATACCTTGAACGCTGCCGTCAGCTCGTGTGCGCTACCCATGTTGGTGACAACGGCGGCGACGCCGACGACTACGGCAGCGATCAAGAGGATGACTCCGAGAATCACAATCATGACGAGCTCCTGATAATCACCCGAAAGCGCTGTTATCAGGCTGCACCCATCCGCTCGCGGGCACCACTGGGCACCTTCTTCAGCAGTTGCGCGCGATGCAAGAGCCCCGGGTTCGGAACACCGTCAGCAGAAGAACGAGAGCGCGACCGGTCCTCCCAGCCGGAGCGCTACGTGCCCAAGGTGGACCACCGCAAGGAGGACACAGGGCAGGAGAAGGTGCCACCGGCGAACGAGATGAAAAGCGAGACCAAGGGCAGCGAACCCCGAGCGGCGCAGACCGACGAGAAGGGCATGAGGACAGACCGGCTTCGAGAGTCGCTCATCGGCCGACCGGAGCCCGGGATGCCGCGGCGCACACTGGCGTGGACCGCAAAGCCCGGGCCGTCGCTGTACTGCGCGAGACGCTGGAACTCTTGGGGCCAGGTCTATCGGCTGGTCCGAGTCGGCGGCCTTCCGCTGCCTGGAAGCCGACAGCGCTGTTGGTGCGCGACACGCCGCGCCGGCTACGGTCTGGGCCCGCCACCGATGCCCTCTGCCAAGTGCCGGTGAGTCCATACCTGCGGGTGACCGGCGCTGCACGCCAGAGTGCGTGGCCCGGGGCGACAGGGTCGGTACGGGCGGAGCGGACCGCTCTCCTGGTTTCCGGGTCTGAGTAGTTGCGGTACAGGATGTAGCGTTGATATTGATCATGGCCCTGGGCTGGGGTTCTCGCGCTTGCAGTCGGCCCGCTCCAGGGCTTGAAGCTGGCTCGCCGGTTCTTGCGTGGCGACTGAGCACCGGGCGTACCCGATCCGGATCGGCTTGGCCACGCTCGCGGCGGCGGGCACCTCCGGGGCGGGCGAGCCCTGCTTCCACGGCCGGCCCGGCTGCCGGTCGGCCGGGACAGAGATCTCCAGTTCCTCGCGGAGCGCTGGGACAAGGATGAAGCGCGCGGTGTGGTATTTCACCGCGGTCTTGCTGGTCCGGGTGCGGCACGGGCTCCCGGCGGGGACTGTGCCCTTGGGGCAATTGTGGCGTTCTACCGCATGTGTCGCTTGACCGGCGGGCTTCAGCTCCATACGGGAATCTCTCAGAAGTGATTCTCAGAACGCCGGAGTTTGAGAGGCTTTCTGCGAGCGATTCCCGGGGCAAACCGGGCAGGATTCGGGGGTTTCTCAGAACTGTCGCAACTGTTCATTTATGAGAATCGCCGAGCGTCACACGTGCTGCCAAGAGTTGCGAACGGACCGCTCGGCACCCCCACGATGCGGTCGCCAGCAGGGACCACCAAGGCTGTCGCCCAGATCGCCACGACGGCCTTCACTTACGGGCAGTGGATCACCACGGGCTCGGGGTTCGCGTGTTGCGGTCGCTTACCCCGCTCCGGCGCACGCCTCCGCCTCAGCCAGGTAGCGCGCCACTGGGCCCAGGGTCAGCATTCCGCTGGCGGCGCCGGCGTGTTCGGCACGGGCATCGCGCAGGGCAGCCTCGGCGCGTGCGGCGATTCCGCGCTCGCCGAGGCGGACGGCGGCGCGGGCGGTCAGGCACCACATGGCTTCCTGCATGTGGTCACGCGGTGGTTCGGGCACCGCGGCGAGGGTGACACGGGCCTCCTCGACTCGGTCCTGGGCGAGCAGCACGAGGGATCGCGTCCACGGCCTGTACGGGCCCCAGTCGAGGTGCGGGTCGGTGGGCGCGGGCCGGTCGTGCAGCAGGCGCAGTCCCAGTAGGGCGAGCGGGAACAGGCCCCGATGCAGCCCCGGCATTCCGGCCGTCTGGAGGGCGCCCTCAGCAGCGCGGTAGTGCGCTGCTGCCGTGGCGGCGGTCGGTCCGCCGGGTTCGGTGCTGCGGGCGGCCGTGGCCCGGGCCCTGAACCACCTGGTGAGGACGGAGACGAGGGGCGCTTCGGTGGTGGCGGCGAGCTGGTTGGCTGCATTGGCGTGCGAGGTTGCGGCGTCGAGGTCGCCGAGGGCCGAGGCGGATTGCAGGCGGACGAGTCGGCCGAGTACGGCGAAGTTCGGCAGCTCGTGCCGGGTGGCCAGGTCGAGGATCTCGGCGCCGATCCGGTCTCTTACCGCCGCGAGCCCGGGGCGGGTGAAGGACTGCAGGAACACCCCGTTGAGGGCGAAGACCAGCAGGGCGGGATCGGCCAGGTCCCGTGCCAGTGCCTCGGCCTGCAGCGCCGCCTGCTGCGCGTGCTTCAGCTCGGTCCCGGACAGATCGGCGCTGCGGCTCTCGACGGCGATCGTGGCCAGGAGGCGGGCGCGCAGGTCGGCGGGGCCGTCTGGGCCGAGCGCGGTGAGCGTGCGCTCGGCAGCCGCGACGACGACGCGGGACTGCTCGGGGTCGTCGGCCCGGCTCCAGATGGCGGGCACGTCATAGGCGCCGATGATCCGGGCGGTCAGGGAGAGGTCTTCCGTGCGTTGCGCCGCCTGGACGGCGGCGAGGCGGTCGCGCCGCGAGTGGACGAGGGCGTCGCCGCCCGCCAGTGCGAGGGTGCGGGCCAGATCCACGGTGGTGCGCGGGCCGAGACGAACGCCAGGGCCGGTCCACACGGTACGTGCTCCTTCGGGGGGCACATACCCGTTGAGGATGTCCGTCTCCAGGCGCTGGAGATCGGCACCGGGGTCGAGTCCGAGTTGGTCAACGAGCATCGTGCGGGCGCGGCGGAGGGTGGCAAGCGCGTCGGCCTGGCGGCCCGCGCGGTACAGCGCCCGGGCAAGGAGCCCCCAGGCTGGCTCGCGCCACGGGTGTTCGGCGACATGGGCACCCAGTTCGGCGACGAGGCCGGCCCCTTCCCCAGAGTCGAGGAGGATGCGGGCGCGCAGTTCCGCCCCCTCCAACCTCAGCTCCTCCAGTCGGGTCCGCTCGCGCTGTGCCCATGGGGAGCCGGTCACATCGGCGTAGGCGGGTCCACGCCAGTCCGCGAGTACCGTGCCGAGGTCGGTCACCGCGTCGGGGTTGCGGCGGGCTCGGGCCAGGGTGTCCTGGAACTGATGGACGTCCACGTCCTCTCGCGGCAGGCACAGCGCGTAGCCGGGGCCTTCGGTGACGATTACGCGCGGCGGATTGCGGGGCGGTCGGTCGGGTTCGAGGGCGCGGCGCAGCGCGGCGACGAAGGTACGCATAGCGCCAACGGCGCGGGCAGGCGGATCGGTCCACAGGTCATTGACGAGGGTGTCGGTGGTGACCATCTGTCCCTCGGCGGCGACGAGCCGGGCGAGTACCTCACGATGGCGGGGTCCGCCCAGGTCAACCGGGCTGCCGTCGTCGTGGAGGGCCCGAACCACACCGAGCACGTCGATTCGCATGCCCCATCCTCCGTGCCAGAGGCCGGCCGCGCCAAACCGTACTGATCGGCTGCTGATCGCCGTCGCCCAAGCTGATCCGGTCCAGTCCCCGACCCGAAAGGGTGGTCCTTCATGACGCTCACCATTCCCGGCTTCGATCACATCCGCCTGCCCGGTGCGGACGGTGTGGAGCTGGCTGCAGCTGTCGGCGGCAGCGGCACCCCGGTCGTGCTGTTGCACGGTTTTCCCCAGACCCACCTGATGTGGCGACACGTCGCCGAGCGGCTCGCCGACGAGCACACGGTGATCTGTCCTGACCTGCGGGGCTACGGCGCCAGCGACAAGCCGGCGGCCACCGACCCCGATGTGTACGCCAAGCGCACCATGGCCGCCGACGCCATGACCCTGGCGGCGGCGCTCGGCCACGAGCGCTTTGCCCTCGTCGGTCACGACCGAGGCGCCCTGGTCGCCTTCCGGGCGGGGCTGGACTACCCCGAGACCGTCACGCACCTGGGCATCCTTGACATCGTGCCGACGCTCGACATGTGGAACGTCCTGCGCGGTGCCTCGGCGGCGGTCGGCTACCACCTCTTCCTGATGGCGCAGCCGCCGGGCCTGCCGGAGACGATGATCGCAGGCAGCGCGGACGCGTTCTTCGGCTCGTTCCTCGACGCCTGGGCAAACGACCCAACCGCCATACCGGAGGATGTGCGTGCCGAGTACCTGCGGGCGAGCGCCGCAGCGGTGACATCGATCGTCGCGGACTACCGGGCCTCGGCGGGCATCGACGTCACGCACGACCAAGCGGACCTGGACGCTGGGTCGCAGCTGGCCATGCCCGTGACGGTCGTCCAGCAGGACTGGGGCGCGCAGCTGGGCTATGACGCTGCTGCGGTATGGAAGGCGTGGGCGCCGGACCTGAACCACCGGCTGACCCGAGCGGGGCACTTCATGGCCGAGGAGGCACCCGACGAGATCGCCGAGGCGATCCAGGACCTGCTGGCCCGCTGAGCCTCCTGTTCCCGACTCGCCGGCTGGGCCACGGCGGGTCGGCGAGCCCTAGGTTTTCGGCAATGGACCGGTTCCGGGCTCTGCGAGAGGCCAGGATCAGCTCCAGTCCCGGGTGCCGCCGCACCCCCCTGGCCATGCCCATATGTCCGTTGCCGAGTTCGCATCAGATGCAAGCGGTACAGCGGTTATCGCTAAGCCGGTGATCATGGGATCAGGGCAGGTCGTGGGCGGGACTACCGCAGCTCGACGTTCCGGTGGGGCTGGGCCTGGAGCCGTTCGGGGAGGTTGACCTCCTCGGGGTGAGCAGGTCCTCGGGCCGGCGGATGCGTACGGGCTTGGGCCGCAGCGGCAGACCGTCGTCGGCCGTGGCTGGCGGTTCAACCCGTGAGGGTGTTGAGCCAGCCGGTCAGCAGACGGTTGATCTCCTCGGGGCGTTCCTGCTGGATCCAGTGGCCGCAGCCCTCTACGAGGTAGGAGGTGGTCAGGCCGGGGAGGGTGGTGGGGAAGGCGTCGATAGCGTCGGACATCCAGGTGGTGGAGGCGTCCAGGGCGCCGCCGATGAACAGGGATGGCTGCTTGATCGGGGCTCCGCAGTGGGGGGCGAGGTCCTCCCAGTCGCGGTCCACGTTGCGGTAGCGGTTGAGGGCGCCCGTCAGACCCGTGCGCTCGAACTCTCCGGCGTAGACGTCGAGGTCGTCCTCGGTCAGCCAGGCCGGGAGGATGCCGGCGGGAAAACGGTCGCGCAGCAGGCCGCCGTGGGCGACGAAGTGCGGGTCGGGTTCGCCCTGGGCGGGCATGGTGTCGGCGGACAGGGCGGCGTAGAAGCCCGCGAGCCAGCCCCGCACGTCAGGCTCGATCTCCGTCTCGGCGCGGCCGGGCTCCTGGAAGTAGGAGACGTAGAACTCCTGCTCGGGTCCGCCGATCTGGCCGAAGATGTCGGTGGGGCGGGGGCCGCCGGGCGGCGCGTACGGGACGCTCAGCAGGCCGACGGCCCGGAAGATTCCTGGGTGGAGCAGGGCGGAGGTGGCGGCGATGCTGGAGCCCCAGTCGTGGCCGACGACCACCGCGTTCTCCTCGCCGAGGGCGTGCACGACGGCGACGTTGTCCTCCACCAGGTCCACCAGCCGGTATGCGTCGGTCGCGGCGGGTTTGGAGGAGCGGCCGTAGCCGCGCACGTCGATCGCCACCGCCCGGTAGCCGGCCGCGGCGAGGGCCGGGAGCTGGCGGCGCCAGGAATACCAGGACTCGGGGAAGCCGTGCACGAGCAGGACCAGCGGGCCGGTGCCCTGCTCGACCAGGTGCAGGCGCCCGGCAGGGGTCTCGACGGTACAGTGGCGGAGTGCGGCGGACGGCTCGGGCTGCATGGGGTCTTCTCTCGGTTCGCGGGTGGACGCAGGTACGCATCGATCATGCGGCGCAGCGACCGTCCACCGCGATTGCCCTTGCCACTCTGGCAAACTTGCAGGACAGGATGGTGGAGCGGCACGTCCGGAAGGGGCAGAGCGGGTGGCAGGCGACGACGTGGCCGACACGCTGGCGGCGATGGGCCCCCGGATGCGGGCCGCGCGCGAACACCGCGGCTCCACGCTCACCGGCGTCAGCTGCGCGACCGGCATCTCCCCGAGCACGCTGTCGCGGATCGAGACCGGCCGACGCAAGCCCACCCTGGAAGTGGTGCTGCAGTTGGCGAAGGAGTACGGCGTCTCCCTGGACGAGCTGGCCGGCACCGCTCCCGCCGCCGAGCCCCGCACCTCCGCGCTCCAGCGTTCCGGCGACGACAAGGCGGTGCTGCCGCTGACCCGGTACGTCGGGGGCCTGCACGCCCACAAACACGTCCTACCCGCCGTCCAGGGGCCGCCCGCGCGGCCCCGGCAGGTCTCCCACGACGGCTGGGAATGGCTGTGCGTCCTGTACGGGCGGCTGTGGCTCGCACTCGGCGACCAGGACCTGGTCCTGAGTGCCGGGGACGTCGCCGAGTTCGACACCCGCAATCTCCATGGGGTCGCGAACGCCGGCCCCGGCGGCCCGGTCGAGTATCTGATCATGTTCGGGCCGCAGGGAGAGCGCCTGCGACCGCGCACCCCGCCCGCCCCCGGCCTCAGTGCCCGGTAGCGAGCACGGGTCCGAGTAGTTGCGCCACAGGATGCAGCGCTGAGATTGATCATGGCCGTGGGGTGGGAGTTCTCCGTGCCCCTCTGTCCTCAGCACGGGCCGTCCTGGTGCCGCATCCCGTCGTCCGCAGGTAGACGCGAGCGAAACGGGCCGCCGGCTAAATAAGCGGTACCGGGTGGGCGACCGGATCGCGTAGCCGCCACGCTGCCGTACGGCAGCGTCCGGAACAAAGGACCTGGTCAGAGCAGGTGAAGTAGCCGGGGGCCAGACGGTGGCCGCATCCCGGGCAGGTGAGCTACACATCCTGTACCGCAACTACTCACACCCGGTTTCGGCCCCGCAGCATCGAGGCCGTGACTCCCTGGGAACGGCGGTTGCATAGAGTGATCGTGACTGATCCCGGACAGAGCCGCGACGACCTCACCCACCTCACGCCGACCGTGATCACGGACGAGAGGGCCGACGTCAGCCGGGAGGCCGCCGGTGTGCGACGCAATGAGCCCCCTCTGCTGCGGGCTGCCGCGCAGTCCGCGCCCCCGACGCAAGGACGAGAGGGAAGCAGCCAAGGCCCAGGCCGAAGCCCAGCATGCACGCGCAACCGTCCAGGCCGATGGGGGCAGGCGCAGCGCAGCATCCTCGATGAGATATGTGTCCTCGCCTAGGGCACCTCGGTACCGGAGGCGCCCGTCAAGGAGATGGTCGCTGCGCTGGCGCTGTTGCCTTCTGGCCCGCGCGCTCAACAGCTGCTCCTCCGCTCGGAGACACGGCGGGTCGGCCCCGTTCGTCCTGTGCGGTCGATGGCTGCTCCGCCTCCGGGTCTGCGGCGCGTAGAGGCATGTCTCCCTGTGGTGTGTCGTCAAGCGCTATGCGCCGCAGGAAGGCGCCGAAGCCGTGCGGGGCCCGGGAGTCGGGTCGGGCCGAGGTGTGCACCGGGCAGGCGTCGGTGCGCAGGATGCGGTAGTCGCGCTGTTCGAGAGCGGCTACGAGCGCGCGGTCCTCTCCGTGGGCGAGAGCGGCGAATCCGCCCGCCGCGCGGTAGGGCGCGGCTGCTACGCCGAGGTTGGCACCGTGGACGTGCGGGTGCCCCCAGGGATGGGGTGGTGCGGGACGGCCGGCGAAGTAGTGGGCACGGTGCCGGGCCACCGTCCGAGGGGCGAGCGCGGCATTGGGGCGGATGCGCACGGTGCCGACGACGCAGTGCCAGCCCTGGCGCGCGCACCGCAGCTGGTGGGCCAGCCACCATGGCGGTACGAGGGAGTCGGCATCCGTCGTCGCGATCCATGCCCGCTCCCCTCGGGAACCGAGCAGGCGGAGGGCGCACGCCACGCCAGCCGCCCTGGCGGCCCCGACGTTGTGCGCCGGCAGTTCGACGATCGCCGCGCCCCAGTGCGCGGCGATCGCGGCCGTGGTGTCCGTGCAGGCATCTGCGGCGACCACCGTCACCACGGGCGCTCCGGCCGCCTCCGGGTGACGGAGAGCCACGCGGAGGGCGGCCAGTGCGGCCGGGAGTTCGTGCGCTTCGTTGTGCGCGGGGATGACCACGGCGAGCGCCGAGGGAGGGGGTGGTGGCCGTTTCACACCAGGTCCTCATGCTGGGCGGGCGAGCGCGGGGCGCTGTCGTTGCCGCGGCGGCGCAGCAGGGTCTGGAGGGTGAAATCCGCGTCGCGGACCTCGGTGAGCAGGGACAGCTGCGGGGTGGCGGCGACCGCGGTGGCGACTTCGGGACCGGTGCGCACATGCTCGGGTACGGGGTGGTTCCAGTGCACGGTGATCAGCGTGCCTCCGGGTTCCAGGCAGGCCACGGCCTGGTCGAGGGTGTTTTGCAGTGTCGTGTCGTCGAAGTAGTAGAGGAGTTCGGAGAGGACGACGAGGTCGAAGGTGCCTTCGGGCCACTGATCGGGGACGGTGAGCCGGCGCACGTCGACGTGCGGGAGGTCGCGGTTGCGCGCGTCGGCGGTGGCGACGGCGGAGGCGACGCGGTCGGCCGCGAGCAGATGGTCGCAGCGGGCGGCGAGTTGGCGGGTCAGGACGCCGACGGAGCAGCCCGGCTCAAAGCCGGCCCGGTAGTGCTGCCGGGGCAGCGAGGCGAGGGTCAGGGCGTACTTGCGGTGCTCGTACCAGCGGCCGGCCAGGTCCCAGGGGTCCGTAGAGGCGCCGTACATGGCCTCGAAGTAGCCGGGTGGGGTGCTCAACGGAACATCACCTCGAAGCGCCGGGTGTGGTGTGCGACCTCCTCCGGTGGAAGGATCGCCGCGTTCTGCGCGCCCTCGCCCAGGGGGTGGAGCTGGCTGACGAACTGCCCGATCGCCGCGGCCTTCAGCGCCGCGACATCGGCCGGCAGCCGCAGCAGCGCGGCGTCGCCCCAGGGGACGCGTGGATCGCCCGGGCGGGCCCAGTGCCACATCCACACCGGATACATCCACAGCCGCACCCCCGCCTGCCGGCACACGCGGCGGGCGGCCCGTCCGGCCGCCTCGTGGTCACTGTGCAGATCCCCGGACCACGGGGCGGCACACCAGGCGGCGCCGGTCTCGCGCAGCAGAGCGGCGAGCCGTCCGGCCACCGCGGCTTCGTGGCGGTCGACCTGGGTGTCGGGCACGCCGAGCCGCACCGGCCGCACGTCCGGTAGACCCAACACAGCGAGAGCGGAACGGAGTTCGGAGCTGCGTGTGCGGGCCAGCTGCTGTGGCGTGACAAGGGTGCTATGGGGATGCGACAGCTCGCCATCGGTGATGGTCACGACGTAGACCTCGGTGCCGGCGGTGGCGAGGCGGGCGAGGGTGCCGCCGAAGCCCAGCACCTCGTCGTCGGGATGGGCGGCCACGACGACGACCGGACCGCCGGGCAGGGCCGCGGTGGGCAGACGGTGCAGGGCGTCCCACGCCGCCCACAGTCCCTCTGCGGTGCCCGGGGCGTCGATGGCGTCGGCAGCGGCCTGCCGGAGGTCTGCGCTCACGCGGCCCCCTCGCCGCGCGCCAGCAGGGTGCCCAGTTCCGCGTCACTGCGCTCGGCGTGGTGCTGGCGGAGGTAGACGGTGAGGTCCGCCACCGCTCGGGCGTGCGCCGCGTTCCGGCACAGCGGCCCGGCGCCGGTGGCCCGTCCGACGTGCTGCAGCACCTCGGTGCAGACCTTCTCCACGAAGGCCCGCACCCGCAGGCTGCGCACCCGGCCTGTGCTGCTCCGGTCCAGGAAGTCCTCGTCGATCTCTCGCGCTGCGCGGTCGAGGACCGTCTCGGCGGCGTGCAACAGGGCGTCCGCCTGTCCCAGGTGGGCGGCGGCGTGCCCGTCGAGCGGGTGCTGCGCCGCCGCGTTCAGCAGCGTGTCGGCGACTGCTTGAGCGCCTCCCAGCCAGCAGGCCGCGACCCCGACACCGCCGTGCTGGAAGCCCGCCCGCTGCACATAGCCCTCCACCTCACCGACCGGCTCCGCGGGAACGTCGTGGAAGGTGACGTCGAGGGTGTCGCTGCCCACCATGCCCAGCGCCTGCCAGCTGTCCGGCACCGGTGCCACGCCCCGGTCGGCGAGGCGCACGGCGAACAGGCGCCGCCCCCGGCCGGTCTCGGCCGTCACCAGCGCGTGGGTGCAGATCCGTGCTCCGGAGCAGTACTGCTTGACGCCCCGCAGGCGCCAGCCGGTGCCGTCGTTGTCGGCGTGGAGCTCCGGGCCGGGCGGATGGGCCGCCCACACGCCCCACCGCTCTCCCGGATTCGCCGCGCAGCCGTCCAGTTCGTCGAGGATCGCCGCCGCATCGACGTGCCCTTCGGCCAGCCGGGCTACGGACAGGTCCTGCCGTCCCAGGGCCCGCAGGGCCCCGAACCGTTCGGCGGTCCGCCCGGAGCCGGGCAGGGGAAGGTCCAGGACGTGCCCTTCGACCAACCCGGCGAACTGCTCGGCGACCGCCTGAAACGGGTCCGGCGCGCCCGGCCGGGCTGCGGAGGCCGCCCCGGTCCCCGCGGGCGGCACGGGAATCCCCACCCTCGGCTCCTCTCCGCCACGTCATCGGTCTCCCGAGTAGTCTGCGGTCCCGTGCGACGCCCCCGCACCTTGAGATCCACCAGTGTGCGGGGCCGGGACCTGCGCCTCCCCTGGTGTCGGGGTCCGGCGAGCCGCCCGGTCGGCGTCGCCGAGTGCTTGGTCTCCGACGCCAGGACGCTCTCCGGGCCGGCCATGCACCCTGGCCGTCGCCGCGGTCGATGCTCCGCTCGGACAGCCGGTACCACCGCAGCTGGGCAATCCAGGTCGATCGCGTTCTTGATGAGACCTGGCTCCCGTGCCGGATTCGGTCAGACTGCGGCCCCGGTCGCTCAAGGCCGCTCGCACGAGATCTCCCAAGACCGCGGTCACCGAACATGCGCATCCCCGCCCCCTCGCATGGGGCGGGGAGCCACCACCCGTAGGTGGGGCGGCTGATCCAGATGGGTGCCGTCCGGGTGTCAGCAGCCAGCTCAGCGGGTGTGATGGGGACGCAATCCTGCGACCGTCTCAGCGGACAGCGTCCCGAGCCGGTACTGCCGGCCAGCGAGGTTGTATGCGAAGCAGAGTTGAGCGCGCCGGCCGCTGCGGGCGCCGACTCTCGCGAAAGGAGTCACAGTGGCCACGCCCCCCTCGGATGGTCCGGACCGAGAACACCACGAGGTCGACGACGCTGACCACGGTGGTAGCGCTCACAGACGCCCGAGCGGCGACGGTGGCGGCGCGCGTCGCTCCCACGCAGACGAGGATGGCGACGGCGGCGAGGCCGGTCGTCCGTCCCGGAAAGGTGCCGCCGAGGGTGGTTTGTCTACGGGCGTCGTGAAGCGCACGTTGCGGGAGTTCAAAAAGGACAATCTCACGGACTGGGCGGCTGCCCTGACCTACTACGGAGTACTGGCGATCTTCCCTGCCCTGCTGGCTCTGGTATCCATTCTGGGTCTGCTGGGTCCTTCCGCCATCGACTCAATGATCAAGAACCTCTCCACCGTCGCGCCCGGGTCCGTGCGCAGCCTCCTCACCACCATCCTGGAGCAGCTGAAGGGCGGCCAGGGCAAGGCCCTGCTCGCGTTGATCATCGGTATTGCCCTGGCTCTGTGGTCGGCCTCCGGCTACGTCGCCGCCTTCATGCGGGCGTCCAATGTCGTCTACGACATCGGTGAGGGCCGGCCGGTGTGGAAGACGCTGTGGGTCCGTCTCGGCATCACCGTCGCCGTGGTGATCCTTCTGGCCCTCACCGCGGTCGGGGTCGTGTTCACCGGCACCGTGGCCAAGAAGATGGGGTCGATCCTGGGCCTGGGTGACACGGCAGTGACCGTGTGGAATGTCGCCAAGTGGCCCGTCATGCTC
The DNA here is from genome assembly GCF_053597915.1 of Streptomyces sp. NPDC001219. NCBI lineage: Bacteria > Bacillati > Actinomycetota > Actinomycetes > Kitasatosporales > Streptomycetaceae > Streptomyces > Streptomyces sp. NPDC001219. Next base: position 18,041 of record NZ_JBSFJF010000012.1, read on the forward strand.
ATCCTGGTCGCTCTGAGTGTCATGGTGCTGTACTGGGCAGCCCCGAACGTCAAACGCCGCATCCGGCGCGTGCTGCCCGGCGGCGTCCTGGCCGTGGCCATCTGGCTCATCGCCTCTGCACTGTTCGCCCTCTACGTCGCCAATTTCAGCAGCTACAACAAGACCTACGGAACCTTCGCCACTCCTATCGTCGCGCTGATCTGGCTGTGGCTCACCAACATCGCGATCCTGCTCGGGCTGGAGTTCAATGCCGAACTTGAACGCGGACGCGCCACCGAACGCGGCCATCCCCCGGGTGACGAGCCCTACGCCGAGCCCCGCGACACTCGCAAGCTCTGAGAGCTGCAGGCAATCGGCACGATCGTCAGCGAGACGAGCGGCAGGCAGGACGCCGGTCGATGGGCAAGGGGTGCGCGCTGTCACCGATGAGGGGGGAGCTCGACCCGGCGTTGGTCCAGCGGGATGGTGAGTGGCAGCAGCCGCTTATGCACATCGGCAGCTGGGGCCGTGATCTCGTCGACCAGCCGCTTCCGCGGCCGACCGATGGCAACCCGCCGCGGCGGTGCCACCGGTACCTCGCGGCGGGTGCGGCCGCTGCGGGTGCGCTCGTGGCAGCGTCTCCTGCACCGGATCGTTGCCGGCCACCGCGTCAGGCGCCAGATGGCCGCCTAACGGTGTGCCTCGCCACGGGCACCGCCGCTCTTGCCCGCCTGCGGATCGTACGTGCACGACGGCTTGCTCCCCGGGAGTGTCGCCGCGCTCGTCGCCGCCGACGGACTGAGCAGTGCGCCCGGGCCGAACCGTCTGACGTCAGTTGTCAGAGCCTCGATCGGGGTGGTTGCAGGCTGATGAGCCACGGCTCGACCAGAGCGTCGGCCAGGCTGGGAAACACACGGAAGACGCCCTCGGTCCCGGTGAGCTCCAGCACACGTTGGGGGTTGAGTGCGAGCGGTCCTGCGAGACAAAGAGGGGCTTTCCCCGCCCGAAGCAGGGTTCCCACCGTTGCCACGTCCAGGAAGCTGACGCGTGAGAGGTCGATGATGACGTGTTTGCCGGAGAGCCGAGCCGTTCGCATCGTGAGGCGCAGCAGATCTTGGTCGTCGTGGTCAAGGTCTCCTTGCAGGACGACGACGCATGCGTGCTGGTAGTCCTCGATCGCAACGACCGGGCTCCCCTTGACCCTGGGGTGGTCTGGTTCAGGCAGCATGCCGAAGCCATGCCCGAACGTCTCAGGCCAACACCCGTATGACGGATGGTATTTGACGTTGGCTGAATGGGCGCGCTCGGCAGGCGAGGCCCGCGATGCGCTGGACGGCCACGTTCCCACTATCGAAGAGGTGGAAGGGCTCATGCTCGCACCGCGTGGCTGGCGGGCAGCGCCGTATCCGCGGGGCCGGCTCTCAAGCGGTGTACTCGGTCCGCCGGGGCGGTGCGGTCGGCCTGGCGCGCGAGGTCCGGGCTTCGGTTCTGTGTCGCGCCGGTGCCGCCATCGAGTGATCGTTTCCGGTAATTTACCGTTCCCGGGCTGCCGTGATTGCGCAGTTCGCCACAGGTCTCGCATGTGATCGGGAGTCCGGGCCGGCCGTCGCCGGGCTTTGCACGAGGTCGCCCCCGCCCACTCCAGGGGACCGTCGGGGGCGGCCTCACCATCGTGGTTCGGGCGGGTACTGGTGCGGCACCGGTGCGGCCGGCGTCCTGCATCCGCGTCCAGATGGAAGAAGGTCCACATGTGCGAAGGTGACCGGTCGGCCACCACCGGTCCTGATGCGGGTATGTGCGACCTGTGCGGCGCCCTGACCTCTCCCGCGTCTCAGGTCTTCACGCTGGTTCCGGATTCTTCCGCCATCCACCCCTACGATCCGCAGCAGGACGGCCTGCGACGCCTTGCGGCCTGCGGGCCCGATCACCTGGGTGAGCTTCAGCGGCAGTACCGGCAACGCCCGTATGTCAGGGAAGAGCTCTGGGCCGGTAAAGTCGCCCGGGCCCTGCGCTCTCAGCCGGAGCTCGATGAAGATGAGCTCGCTGAGGTGACAGGTCTGAACTTCATTCAGATCGAGCGCACTCTGACCTGGGAGAGCGAACGTTTCCTGAGCGATCAGGCGTCACCCGAGGACCGCGAACCGCCGCCTGGAGACAGCCCCGGAACGAACAACGCCGAAGGCTCAGCCTGATGCCGATTCTCACGCCCGGCGGGTCGGTCAGGTCGAGACTGCGCTGACCGAAGCGGCACCCAGGCTTGTGTCCCGCCCCATCACGGACCGTTCAGGGCCGACTTCTGGGTGGAGCGGATGGTGAGTCCGCCGCTCTCCTGGAGGCCATCCTTGGCGCGGGGAGCAGGCCGCTGGTCGCAGAGAGGCAACGCGCTGGGCTCGGCGTTGCGCCGGAGGGCCGTCGAACGGTGGGGGATGTCGCGCGCTTGGTGTGCGCGGTGGTGCGGGTTGTGCTGGGTTTTGCATGCGTCCGTCGTCCAGGTGGCTTGGGGACGCGGCTATTGCTGGCGGCCCGTCGCGGTGGATTACTGAACACGTTCCGTCGTCTGGTAAACCGCCTGCTTCCGGGGTGGCGCGGGGGCTCCTAGCTCATCAGCCCGATGATCGGGGCGCTGCGGTGGACCGGCGTACCGGTCGTGTGACATCGCGGTTCCGTCTGTGATCACAGGCAGGAGGCACCACCATGCCCATGTCCCCGAACCGGGGGTCCACCGCGGGTGGCACCCAGGTCACGTTCACCGGTACGAACCTCGCCGGCACCAGCGCGGTGATGTTCGGCTCCAAGCCGGCCACCAGCATCACCCAGATCTCGCCGACCGAAGTCACCGCGGTAGCCCCGGCCGGCACCGGTGTGGTGGAGGTGACGCTGACCACCCCGGCCGGTGTCAGTGACCCGATCCCCTTCTACTACTTCGACCCGCCCTTTCTGTGTTCGGTGACGCCTGCCTCCGGCCCGCTGGCAGGAGGTGCCACCGTCACCCTCACCGGCAGCGCCCTGTCCACCGCCACCAGCGTGCGCTTCGGCACCCACACCGTCATCCCGACCGTCATCAACGACCGCCAGATCAGCGTCACTACGCCCGCGGGGGATGCGGCCGGCACCGATACCGTCGCCGTCACCACAGCCGGCGGAACCAGCAACAGCCTCTCCTACACCTACGTCGGCGCACCCACCGTCACCGCTCTCACCCCCACCTTCGGCACTCCTTCCGGTGGCACGTCCTTCACCCTGACCGGAACGAATCTGACGGGGGCCGGCGTCACCTTCAACGGCGCCCCGGCCACCGGGGTCACCGTCAACGCAGCGGGAACCTCGCTGAGCGGCACCACTCCGGCGGGCACCGGCACCGCCACCGTCCAGGTCACCACGCCGGGCGGCAGCGTGACCGTCCCCGGAGGCTTCACCTACACCCTGCAGCGCGCCTACGTCACCAACACCGGCTCCAACAACGTGCTGGTGATCAACACAGCCACCAGCACCGTCACCGGCACCCCCATCACCGTCGGCGCCAACCCGCGGGGCGTGGCAGTCACCCCCGACGCAACCCGCGTCTACGTCACCAACAACGGCTCCGCCACCGTCTCGGTCATCGACACGGTCTCCAACGCCGTCACCACCACCATCCCCGTCAGCACCACCCCTCATGGCGTGGCGATCACCCCGGACGGCACCCGCGCCTACGTCGCGCACAACGGCCTGAGCACCGTGTCCGTGCTCAACACCGCTACCAACAGCGTCCTGACCACCGTCACCGTCGGCACCAACCCGTACGGCATTTCGGTCACCCCCAACGGCACGCGCGTCTACGTCACCAGCCAGGGGACGAACAGTGTCTCGGTGATCGACACGGCCTCCAACACCGTCGTCGGCAGCCCTATCCCTGTCGGCTCCAGCCCGCGCGGAGTGACCTTCACCCCCGACGGCACCCGCGCCTACGTCACCAACTCCGGCTCCGGCACCGTCTCTGTCATCAACACCGCCACGAACACCGTCACCACGACCATCACCGTCGGGACCACCCCGCGCAGGTCGGCGATCACTCCGGACGGCACCCGTGCCTACGTCACCAACTCCGGCTCCGGCACCGTCTCCGTCATCAACACGGCCACCAACACCGTGACCGGCACGCCCCTCACCGTCGGCACCACCCCCTACGGCGTGGCGCTCACCCCCGACGGGGCCCGTGCCTACGTCGCCAACCAAGGGTCGAACAGCGTGTCGGTGATCGATACCGCCGCCAACACCGTGACCAGCACCCTCACTGTCGGCACGGGCCCCTTCGCCGTGGCCACCGCCTGACCGCCTGACAAGGCGCCAGGCCGCAGCCGCGCTCGGGTGAGCACTCTGCGTAAAGGCGGATCGCGGCAGCCCCGGCTTCAGTCCGGGCTGCTTCGGCAGCACCGTCTGGTTTCGCCATGCGATCGAGAGTGAACTGCTGCGGCCGGCAATTCGTGAAGCCACGCGTGCTGCTTGCGGCTCCAGCGACGTCGTCGGCCCTGTGCCCGCCGGACGCCCCTTGGAACGGGAGACGGGGCACAGGGCCGCCGGCCGAGGAATGGCCGGGACGATGGGCACAGAACGCACCGCACCCGCCCGTGATGATCCCGCTTCCCGCACCGAGCCTGTGCCGCGCCACGCGCATGATCAGGCATATGGGGCAATCAGGTGCCGCGCCCTAGCGCGACAGCGGGCTGGGCACCCGTGCACCGGGCACTGGACAGCCGGGTGGTTGCGTACGAGGCCAGCATCATCGGCAGGGGCGTCGACGAAACCCGGTCAGCGCGGTGCACCGGCGGCGCCCAGCGCTCGCGTCGCCCCGGCGAGCAGGCGCGCTTCGGCCCCGCGCGCAGGGCCCCCGTCGAGCCGGCCTCCCTGGGCATCCAACCGGAGTCCGTGAGAACAAGCACAAGAGAAGGCATTCTTGCTGGGCTTGAGCGATGCGTCGGCCCGCCCTCCGGCCGCTGCCGCTCGTCCCGAGAGGTCCGGAGGCCGGGCCGCCCCCCGGGAACCCACGTTCACAAAACTCTGTGCACCCCACAACTGACGGAAGAGAAATCCAGCCACTCCAGACCCAGGGCCCGCCCGGAAGAAACCTCCACCCCTGTCTGCTTTCAGCCACTTCCAGCTTGTGCTGCGTGGGTGAAGCTTCTTCACAGAGCGCTTGCAGCCGACTCCTGACAGCCTCGCGCCCGGAAGCCCCCGTGGCCTCGCCGGCCGCCATCAACATCACCGCCACAGGGGCCCTTCTGCGAGGCGTAGGGAGGAGGACGGGGCGGCGCGGCGCGGTGTCGCGAGCTGGCCTGAATTGACGGTGCTCTTCATCATCGACAGAGCCCGTCGGCCGGGCGCGCTCAGGGATGGTGTGGATTGGGCTGGCCGGCCATGTGGATGAGCTGGATGTCGAGGTCGTCGGCCTGGGCGTTGAGCATCGCGGCGAGGGCGGACAGAGTGGTGCAGTCCAGCTCCACCTCCTCGCCGTCGCCCAGCACCCGTACGGACCCGCCCGGCCCGGCGAGCGCCGTGTACTCCTCGGCGATCCCGCGCAGCAGACCGCCGACGCCCTCCGCCGCGATATAGAGCCGGCCCTCCCGGCTCTTCACCACGTCCAATAACGCCCTGCCGACCGGACCGCTCACACCTACCACTCCCAATCTCTTTCGCCGCCACGCACGGGTAGCCGGCCGGGGAACGTGCCTCGCGCCGGTGCGCCCACCATGGGACCGACTCCGTAACGTATCGGTTCCAGCGGGCCATCTCGCGCCTCACCAGGGTCTTCAGCGCCTGCCCGTAAGCCACGCAGCAGCCCCCGTCACGTTGCGGGGGGGGGATTCAGGCTCTCGAAGAGCGATGCTCCGCCCACCAACCGCGCGTCACTCGCGGCCCGATTCCGATTTGCCTAGTGTCGCGGCCAGGTCTCCGGTCCGGCCGCCATCGTCTCCCCGTGCGTGCGTCACCGGGCCGGAGACCCGAGCATCACGAAGTCCTTCCCACAGGCCCTCCGACCAGACGGCCCACCCCCGTACGGGCCTTCCGCATCGCCCCCGCACACCGTTGCCGCTACGTTCGCCGTGCGGCCTGGTCACAGCCGCGGACTGCGGCGCACCGCCCCGGACGGAGGTGCGCCGCAGCTCAAGCCCCCTGCCGGTCGTGGTGAGCGCCCGCTCGTGCGGTGCCCCCTGGGAGCAGAGCCCCCGCCGTGCCGGAGTGCACTGGGCATCGCGCACTCGCCGTTTCCCTTCCGGCGATCCTCCTGCTGTTCACGCCCCGGGCCAGGGCGACCAGCGGGGGCTTCCTGGCCGGTTGGACGGGCGGAATCGCAGTGGTTGCGTCGGTGCTCGCCATGCTCGCCGTGCTCGCCACCAGCATCGAGGTTCGTGAGAAGACGGCCACCTGGGCGTCCTGGACCAAAGTCGGCCTCGCCGCAATTCTCCTTCTTCTCGCTTCTCGCCGTGCGACGGTGGCGCTCCGGCGCGAAGAAGGGGACTCCGGCCTGGATACGGTCGCTGACGGACGCCACACCGCTCAAGGCCCTGCGCCTGGGCCTGGTGCTTTCGCTGGCCAACCCGAAGGTCTTCTTGCTGTCGGCGGCGGCCGGGCTGACGATCGGCTCCGCCGGAGTGGGAGCGCCCCTCGCGGCAGCTGGACGCCGAGCGCCACCCCGCGCGGTGCTCGGAACGCCGGTGAGCGGTTGGTCGAGGGCCAGCTGCTGCCGCAGGAAGCCCCTGCACGCGGCACTCCTTGCGTCGGGGTGCACACTGGCGAACGCCGCCGTGTCGGCGGTTTCCTGGAACGGAATGAAGGACTCGCGGTCGGCCCAAGCAGTCGAGGCCGCCCTCGCCCGACGCCTGGGGTTATGGCAACGCCGTCAGCCTGGCCCGCGCCAGCGAGCTCGGGCCGAACCGGCCATGCGGCGGCGGGTGCCGGGTTCTAGGCTGCGACCATGACCGAGATCAAGACCCCGAAGCCCCGCGACGCCTTCGAGCTGCTGCTGGCCGGTAATCAGCGTTTCGTCGCCGGCACCCCCGAGCACCCCAACCAGGACGCCACCCGCCGCGCCGCGATCGCTCCGTCCCAGCAACCTTTCGCGGTGCTGTTCGGGTGCTCCGACTCCCGGCTGGCCGCCGAGATCATCTTCGATCGCGGCCTGGGCGATCTCTTCGTGGTCCGCACTGCAGGCCACGTCATGGGTGCGGAAGTGCTGGGCAGCATCGAGTACGGGGTGGACGTGCTGGACTCCCCGCTGGTGGTGGTTCTTGGCCATGACTCGTGCGGCGCGGTGGGCGCAGCGTGCGCTGCCCTGGAGAACGGCGTGACACCGGCCGGGTACATCGGGGACGTTGTCGAGCGCGTGACGCCCAGCGTGTTGGCCGCCCGGGCCGCCGGCCACGTGGAGCCCGAGGAGATTTTGGCTGAGCACATTAGGCGCACCGTCGACTTGCTGCTGGACCGCTCCCGGGTGCTCGCCGAGAAGGTCGCCGCCGGCCAGGCCGCGGTGGTGGGCCTGTGCTACCGCCTGGCCGACGGCAGTGCACAGCTGGTCGCCGCTCGCGGCCTCGACGCGGTGGCCCCCGCAGCGTCCTGACCGCCCGGCCGTGCTGCTCGGCGTGGTCGCGGTGATTCGGAGGCCCTGGGGTTAGGAATCCGCCGGGTTCACCGTGTGAACTCCATGGAGGGGTCTGCGGTGGCTCACGGAGCCGACCGTGCGTCTAGCACGCCCCGGCTCCGGTCTGGCGGGGCGAGGTGTGCAGGGGGTGCGGTCGGCACCGGCGGCTGGCACGAGCTGTGCCCGGTCTGCCTGACCGGCGGGCGCCGCCACGGGTCCGTCCGGCCGCAGGTGCCGGGGGTGGTGAGGCAGAGCGTCGGTGTTGGTCACACGGTGGGTCGGGGACCCGCGGCGCGGCGGAGTCGGTTGGCGATCGCCGGTCCCAGCCCCTCTTCTGCGGGCAAGGACGCGATGATGAGGTCGCACCCTTGCTGGTCGAGTTCGCGCAGGAATCCGTACAGCCCGCGCGCGTAGGCGTCCATCGAACGGGGGACCGCCACCACGGCGTGCGCCTTCACCGGAGCGTCGGCGAAGGAGGCAGGCACAAAGACGCCCACCTGGTGCCCCAGCTCCTGCGCCAGCTCCGCTTCGCAGACAATCTTCTCCGGCTCGACGAGGACGACCCGCGCACGCGGCGCGTAGTGCGAAGGATGCTGGCCCGGCACCCGAACACGGCTCGTCGAGGGAACTTCAAGCGGGCGCCCGAGTACCTCTTCGAGGTTTTCGCGCGTCACCCCGCCCGGCCGAAGGACGCTCGGGACATCGCCTGTGGCGTCGACGATGGTCGACTCGACGCCGACCTCGCAGGGGCCGCCGTCCAGCACGAAGTCGACGGCGTCGCCGAGTTCGGCACGGACATGGTCCGTCGTCGTGGGGCTGACCGAGCCGAAGCGGTTGGCGGACGGGGCCGTGACACCGCCGCCGAAGGCCGACAGCAGCGCGAGTGCGACGGGGTGGTCGGGCACGCGCACCGCCACCGTCTCCAGGCCACCGGTCGCTTCGAGGGGCACGCGGGGACCACGCCGCAGGACCAGCGTGAGTGGTCCCGGCCAGAAGTGCTCGGCCAGCAGGCGCGCCGTCGCGGGCACGTCCTGGACCCAGTCGTCCAGATCCTCCGCGCCCCCGATGTGGACGATCAGCGGATGGGAGGGCGGACGGCCCTTGACCTGGAAGATGCGCGCGATGGCGGCGGGGTCCTCGGCGTTGGCGCCCAGGCCGTAGACGGTTTCGGTCGGGAGGGCGACCAGGCCGCCGGCACGCAGCACACCGGCCGCCTTCTCGATGTCACTGTTTCTTGCCGTCACCCTCGCAATCTTAGAAGCACAAGCCACCGGCAACGGCCGTGGTCCATCTCAGCGCCAAGGAGGGTTCCACCGGTCCCCGGAGTCGCAAGATCGACTGCTTCGCGTTGATGGCTGTGTTTCGTTGGGCCCCGAGTTCGTTTTCCGCAGCCATCAGGGCAACTTCCAGGTCGGGCGGGGCCCGGGGCAGTGTCGGTGTGGGCGGACCGCTTTCCGTGTTGCGGCCCTCAGCGCTGCGCAGGCTCGCCCCGAGCCCGAAGGGCGGCCATTCGGATGACGTCGGAGCAATCACCCGGATGGCTCACGAAGCCAGATGCAACGCTGGAGGATGACGACTTCGCAAGAACCCACACCGGACCGGCTGTGTGTACTGCCCGGCGATCCGTCCTGGATTCACGAGGCGCGGTACCTGGACGACCAACTTCTAATGTCTCTCGCAGAAGCCGCCACGGCCCAGAAAGACGCGGGCACGTTGCCTGCCGCTCCGTATCAGGCTGCGGCCGCGACCATCAGACGTCTGGCCGAAGCAATGCCTCAGGAGACCTGCGAGTCCGAGAGCGCCGCGGCGCCCCCCGGCGTCCGCTTGTACGTCATGAACCTGCCCGCCTGGGAGACGGAAGCCCTCAGTGACCGCTACCTTCTCGGTCTGCCACGCCCATGGAGACTCAGAACGCTTGCCGAGTGATACGGACTGGGTCCGCACCCCCGGTCACCGAGGCTGGCACCAAACAACTCGTCGCGTCCACGCCGCACTGCGCCCCGCCCGGGGCTCCGCGGGAGAGAGCCAGCCTCTCCCGATAGGCATTGCGCGACCCCGGGCACCATCATTCGGGCGGGCCGTAACTCCTGCGGCGAAGCTTCGTTGAACCGGCGCGCACACCGTCCCCACGGAGCGCTGGCGGGCTCGGACTCGATTACGGATTCGAGCCCGCTTTCCCTTTCCGCCATGCTAGCTGCTGCACTGTCGCCCGGCTCGCCCACTGGCCGGGCGAAACAGATCGCATGCAATCGCCTGACCGGGGCGGATGACGTCTCAGTGCGCTCTGACAAGCCGTGCAGCGTCGGTGCCGACTCCGGTCGTCCCTGCTGCCCGGGGCCGGCTTCTGTGCATGGTTCAGCGGCCGACGGCCCGGCGCAGCTGTTCCTTGTTCATGTGGGAGCGGCCCTCGACGTTCTTCTTCTTGGCCTCTTCGTAGAGCTGGTCGCGCGTGGGGCCGCCCGGTCCCTTGTGGGAGCGCTCTCCGCCGCGCTGGGGTGCGGACTTCGGATCGCGCAGGGAGGTCTTGCTGGCGGACTTCGCCTCGCCGGATCGGGCGCGTTCCTTGTTCACGGTGCGGGCGGCGATCTCCTTGGCGCGCTTGTCGGACATGCCGCGCTCCTCGGCCTGATCCTTGATGTGCTCGTACTGCCGCTCACGCTTTTCACTGGCTCCTGCAGGCATGACTGCCCATCCCATTCATCGGTCAGCTGTCCGGGGTGGATGCACCCTTCGTTACCAGTCCACGCCTGATCAGGACCGGGCGCCAGGGGAGCTGCGCCGACCGGCTGCGAGGACCCCCCTCGTCTCGGCGTCCCGGGCGACGCGGCCTCGGCGTACTGCACACCTCTGACGGGGCCCGTGAAAGGGTGGAGGTCCGAGGCAGACAGCTTGCCGATGGGAGGCCCGGGCATGGAGGGACGGCCCACGTCGGCACCCGGCCGCTCCGGCTGACGTCGGAACACCCCTTCCCGGACCGGCGACTCACAACACCGGTATGTGCGCAATTGCCCCGCCTGCCGAGCGCCGGGCGTGGCACTCGCGCCTTCACTCCGGGATACGGGAAGATCACCGCGGGTGCGGTGCGTGCTGTGCCCATCGTCCCGGCCGGTCTCCCCCGGCCGGCGGCCCTGTGTCCGTCTCCCGATTCAGGGCGGCTGGCGGCACAGGGCCGACGACAAGGCCGACGCAGCACACGGCCCGTGGTGTCCCTGTGCTCAGGTGTGGTGGCGGCCGGTGCGGTAGTCACGCACACGGCCCGCCAGCTCCAGGCCCGGCGCGAGCGCCTCACCGGCCGGCTGCGCATCCGGGGCAGCGAGATGCGGGCGTGTGGGGGCGGTCTTCTTCGAACGGCGGATCTTGTCGCCCAGCTCCTGCAGGACGGCGGCATCGACGTTGCTGCGCACCTGGAGGTACAGGTTGTTCTCCTCGTCATCGACGTGCGCCCCCACCTCGGTGCGCAGCCTGCGCACCAGGTACTCGAAGTCCTCATCCAGGGCCTCGCGCCGCTGGAGCTCGTTGAGCAGGTGCTCGATGCGGGCATAGCCGGCGAGCGCCTTGTCCGCCAGGGCGTGGCCGCCGTCGAGGTGCTTGCGCACCGCGGGGTAGAGGTACTGCTCCTGGGCGACGGAGTGCCGCACCAGCGCGATCGTCAGAGCGTCCACGAGCCGCTTGCGGTCCTCGCTGCCCGGGGGCGCCTGGTCGAACCGCGCGAAGAGCTCCTCGACCTCCCGGTGATCGGCGATCAGCTCCGCAACTACATCCCCGTCATGCTCCACAGCGCGCCGCCTCTCCTCCGGCAGCCGGTTCCTCCGGCTCACGCACCACGAGTTCCCGGACGTCACACGCATGACACCAACATGCCCGGAATTGCCCCAACCGCCTGACCTACGGGCGTGGCGCCCAGACAGTGCGCGCCGAAAGCAGGACCATCAGGGTGGGTGCGATCCGTTCCGTGCCCGTTGTCCCGGCCACCCCTCACCGGCCGGCGGCCCTGTGCCCACCCCACTCTCCCCCGGGGCACCCGGCGGCACAGGGCCGACAACACCCCAACTGAAGCCTCCTCGGCCCCGGGTAACAGGTCCCAGTCCGCAGAGTCGGCGGCGCGACGCGGTGTCCTGGCCCGACGCCCCGTGTGCCGGAGAGTGCTCACCGATCGACTGAGTGAACTGTGGTCCGTTTCTGGTCATTGCGAAAGTGCGCACAGAGGAGAGGGAATGCACCACATGGGGGCACAGCAACCCTCCCGCTCCGAGCATCTCCCAACTTCCCCCAGGGGCCAGCAGCCGGACCCTCCGGGTCCCGCTCGTGCCCGCGGACCCAGAAGCCGTCGTGCGGTGGTGTGGCGAGGAGCAGCATCCGTCGACCGGGACGTGGCGGCTGCCGTCGGCTCCGTGCTCGCTGATGTCCTGCGCGAGAGAGCGAGTTCGGCCTGTGGCCTGGACGGGGTCTTCGGGCGTGATGTCGCCGAGCGCGTCGTCCGGTTCACGCTCGGCGGCGGCAAGCGGATGCGGTCACAGTTCCTGTGGTGGGCCTTGCGGGCCTGCCGGGCAGGTCACGACCACGAGCAGGTCCGCCGCGCGCTGCGTCTCGCTGCCGCACTCGAACTCCTCCAGAGCTGCGCGCTCGTGCATGACGACTTGTTGGATGCCTCCCGGCTTCGCCGTGGCAGACCTACCCTGCAGGTCGACATCGCCGCCCAGTACGCCGCGGCCCCTCGTCCGGGAGCGGGCGAGGCGCTGGGCGTCGCTGGAGCCCTGCTCGGCGGCGACCTCGCGCTGGCCTGGGCGGATGACACCGTCGCCCACCTCGAACTGCCGGCACAGACCGGCCGCCGCGTCCGGGAGACGTGGGCCGCCATGCGGATCGAGATGGCCGCAGGCCAATACCTCGACCTGCACGCTCAGGCCACCGGATCGACCTCGCTGTCCGACGCGATCCGCATCGCCTACCTCAAGAGCGCCTTGTATTCGGTGGAGCGGCCCCTGGCGCTCGGCGCCGCCCTGGCCGGCGCCGACGCAACCTCCGCCCGGGCGCTGCGGGCGGCTGGCCGCGGCGCCGGCATCGCCTTCCAGCTCCGCGACGACCTCCACGGCGCCTTCGGTGACCCCGGGCAGACCGGAAAGCCCTCGGGCGACGACATCCGGCAGGGCAAGCTCACCCCTCTCGTCGCCCTGGCCCGCGCGCGAGCCCTGGCCAACGGCGACGCAGCCTCCCTGGCTGTCCTGGACGATTGTGTCGGCTGCCCCGGCCTGACCCCTGAAGACCTCACGGCGGTACGGCACGTGCTCGTCGTCACCGGTGCCCGAACCGCAGTCGAGACGAAGATCGTCCGGCTCGTCAGGCACAGCACGCACCACCTGAACTCCGCCGATCTGGAGCCCCACGCCCGCCGCAGGCTCCACGCCCTGGTGTGCGCGGCGGCCGGTGCACCCGCCACCGCCGCGGGCTCCTCCACCTCGCGGGCGACGAAAGAGGCGGGCGCGCCACCACCGTCGGGCAGCACCGCCGACGCCGACCACTGGTGAGGGACAGAGCGCGATGCGGCAGGGTCCGGCCGCGGGTGTCGTTGTTGTCCATGCATTCGGCGCAGCACGAGGAGCGCGGGCCGTGTCGCGGTGGTCTTCTTTGAGGACCGACGTCCTTCACCGAGGAGAATGCTGTGATCATCAAGAAGCTGCACGAAGCCGGGCTGCGCAGTGAGCACGCCTACTGCGCCGCTCTGGGGTCCATCGGCATCTCGTTCCTGAGCTGGGCCGCCTCCACCAAGCTGGAGAAGTCCGCCGATGTGGACCGGGCCGACCGGTGGGGCATCTTCGTCGGCGAATGGGCTCCCACCTTCTTCGGCCTCGGCCTGGCGCTGGCACAGTACGAGAAGGACGGCCTCCTGCACCGGCGCTGACAGCACCGACCGGGCCCGCCGTCACTGGTTTTGCGGGTCCACTCCGGTGTGCGCCTCGGCGTCCCGGGTGCCGGTCGGCCGGCGCGAGCGCCCCCTGGTGCCGACCTTGCGCATGCCCTTCTCATCACTCTGCGCGGCGCGGCGTTCGCCGCCCTTGGTCTCGCTCTTCACCTCGCGCGCCGGCGGCACCTTCTCCTGCCCCGCGCCCTCCTTGCTGCGGTCCGCCTCAGGCGCGTAGCACTCCGGGTGGAAGGACCAGTGCGCGCTCTTGTTCTCCTGCTGACGGGTCTCATCGACGTCGGGCGATGCCCCGTGCTGTTCGCTTCCCTTGTGCCTACTGGGGCCCTCGCCCATTCCGGGTGCGAGGACTTCCGGTCCTTGGACATGCCGCCTCCTGCTCCGGTGGCACCGAGGGGCAAACCGCGACCTGGGCTGCCGCGGCTCCGTAGGACCCGCGCTGCCTACCTCCAGCCTGGAGACCCGACCGAGCCTTCGCATCCCGGCCATGGCTTTGTGCATGAGAACCGAAAGCAGAGGTTCACCACTTCGGGAGGCACCAGAGCACACAGGGGATTCGAACGCTGCTCGGGTCTCGGCCCGAGAGGCCGCTGTCGATGTCTGGTGGGTGGTATGTGGCTCCTACCTGCCGACGCACATCCGAACGTCGTCACGACGTTCCCGCATCTGCAGCACCGGCTGCGTCAGAGTCGCGCAAGGGGCGAGCAGGTGCTCAATGGTCGCCCGTATACAGGCAGCTTTGACGATGGCACCCGCGGCAGAGACACCTGCCAAGCCGGTTAGAGCATGCGCAGCGGAGTAGCGACACCAGACCGCAATGAGCCGCAATCGTGAGTTCAGCTTCTGCGTACAAGCTTTCGCCATAGTGTCCGCAGTCCTCGCGATCGACGCATCTTGCCCTGGGCGAGGCCGAGGTTGCCCAGCGCCGCGGCTTCGCCGTGGCGGTCGTCGAACTCCCGGAAGATGGCGGCGGCGCGGCTGTGGGCGTCGATGGCCTCCTCGAACCGCCGCACCTCAAATAGTGCGGCGCCGAGGTTGGTCAGCGCTCCGGCCTCGCTGTGGCGGTCGTCGAACTCACGGTAGATGGCGGCGGCGCGGGTGTGGGCATCGATGGCCTCCTCGAACCGCCGCACCTCGTCCTGCACGACGCCGAGGTTGGTCAGCGCCCGAGCTTCGCCGTGGCGGTCGTCGAACTCACGGTAGATGGCGGCGGCGCGGCTGTGGGCGTCGATGGCCTCCTCGAACCGCCGCACCTCATACAGCGCGAGACCGAGGTTGCCCAGCGCCCGAGCTTCGCCGTGGCGGTCGCCGAGCTCACGGCAGATGGCCAGATCCTGGGTGTGGACGTCGATGGCCTCCTCGAACCGCCGCACTTCATTCAGGGCGCGCCCGAGGTTGCCCAGCGCCGTGGCTTCGCGATGGCGGTCACCGAGCTCACGGAAGATGGCGGCGGCGCGGGTGTGGGCATCGATGGCCTCCTCGAACCGCCGCACCTCATACAGGGCGAGACCGAGGTTGTTCCGCGTCGTGGCCTCGCGGTGGCGGTCGCCGAGCTCACGACAGATGGCCAGACCCTGGGTGTGGACGTCGATGGCCTCCTCGAACCGCCGCACCTCGCGCAGGACGAGGCCGCGGAAGTTCAGCGCTCGGTCTTCGCCGTGGCGGTCGCCGAGCTCACGGGCGGCGCTGAGAGCGTGCTGTGCGGTGGCGAGGGCGTCGTGGAAGTAGCGGAACTGGTGCAGGTAGGGGCTCAAGCTGCCGGCCAGGGACGTGGTGATGTCGGGGTGGCCAGCGGCGGCGGTGAGGGCAACGGTAGCGGTGAGGTTGAGACGTTCGGCATTCAGCCAGCCCAAGGCGGCGGTGCGATCAAGGAAATGGTCGGAAACTCGCTGCCCGGGCAGAGCCCGCAGGCGGTGATCGGCGGCGCGGGTGCAGTCGCGGTAGTAGTCGAAGAGACGGCTGAGGGCTTGTTGCCGGGCAGGGTCGGTGTCGTGGCGCCGGCACTGGTTGTCGGCATACAGACGAGTCAGGTCGTGCATGCGCCAGCGGCCGGAGCCGACGGGCTGCTCGCTGATCAGTCCGGCCCGCGCCAGAGCGGCTAGGCTCTGCCGGGCGGGCCGCACCGGCTGGCCGACCAGGGCGGCGGCGGTGTCGGTGGCCAGGTCGAGACCCGGGTTGAGCGACAGCAGCCGAAACAGCCGCGCATGCTGATCGTCCAGCCGCCGGTAGGACAGGTCGAAGGCAGCCTGCACCGCCAGGGAACGCCCGCCGTGCTCCTGGTAGCGGAGGGCCTCCAATCGGGTACGGGTGTCGGCGAGGTCGGCGGCCAGGTCAGTCAGTGGCAGTCCGGGGTCGGCGGTGAGCTGGGCCGCGGCGATCGTCAATGCCAACGGCAGGTACCCGCAGTGCGCGGCCACCTCCCGCATCGCTTGGGGATCTTGGTGCGGACGCGAGTCTGCGGGCCGGGCCCGGGTGAGAGCATCGGCGATGAGGCCGGCGGCCGACTGGGCATTCAGTTGGTCCAGGCCGATCAGACGGGCCGGGACGTCCGGGCCAACCAGCGCGTCGCGGGAGGTAGCCAGCAGCCGGTGCCCGGAATGCGCGGGCAACAAAGGCCGCAGCTGGGCAGCGCTGGAGGCGTCATCGGCAACGATTAGCACCGACCCGTCCCGGGCGCGGAGGGACAGCTCCGACCGATACAGATTCTCCTGCTCCCCCCGCGTGGGCGGCAGGTCGTCCTCCCGGACACCTAAGGCCCGCAGCAGCGCCTCCAGCGCCTGATCGCCGCTGACCGGTCCGGCCGGGTCGTAGCCCCGAAGGTGCACGAACAGCGTCCCGCCGGGGAACCAGCCGCGGGCGACGGCATCGTGAGCAGTGTGCAGCGCCAAGGCAGTCTTGCCGACCCCTGCAAGTCCCGTCACCACCACCATGCCGGGGCCCGGGCCGGACGGATCGAGCACATCCAGCAGCTCCCGGGTGCGCTCCTTACGGCCGACCAGATCCACAGTTGCCGGCAGCGCGGCCAGCGCCTGCGGGGCGGGGCCGCTCCCCGGACCCCACACCGTGGTGTAGTTGTACTGATCCCGCCCGACCTGGTTCGCCCGTGCGTGGCCGGAGGCGGTGATCTGCTGGGACGTCCGGTCAGGCCCGTGACTGCTGCTCATCGTCCCCCACCCTGGTGTGCTGATCCCCGCCGACCTGGGTGACCGAAGCATCGTCAGACACCTGCGCGTCCTGCTGCACACTCCCTGGCACACTGCCGACCCCGGCGTTCTGATGGCCACCAACCTGCTCTGTCCGACCGCGGCCGGACGCCACGGTTTGCTGCGACACCGTGCGCTCCGTCGACGGCAGGGACGGGCCGGGCTGCTCATGTCCAGCCCACCAGCCGACCGCGGCGGCAGCCACGGTGCTCATCACCGAAGCAAACGCGGTCGCCACCACCCACCGGTCAGCCTCCGCCTCGGGCATCTATCCGAACGAAGCCGACCGTGCTCCCCACAGACACACCCCAAACACCACGGCCGC
This sequence comes from Streptomyces sp. NPDC001219, assembly GCF_053597915.1. NCBI lineage: Bacteria > Bacillati > Actinomycetota > Actinomycetes > Kitasatosporales > Streptomycetaceae > Streptomyces > Streptomyces sp. NPDC001219. Next base: position 35,080 of record NZ_JBSFJF010000012.1, read on the forward strand.
CACCACCACTGCGACCGAATAACGCACCGAACGCGGCATCCCCCACCTTCCCCATCCGGTCCGGCCGCAGCCCCCACCGCGACCCACCGAAACCAGCCTACGCCGCACACTCACGTAAAGCCCACCACTAACCACACAAAGTCACCACAGTAGCCAGCCCCGATGACCGGCACACGCGGTTCGCCACCCATGCCCGATCCGCGACCAGCACCCCCGTCCCGGGGCCTTCAGCAGGCCATCGGGCGCTCGGGACGAGTGCTGTCACTTCTCAATGAACATCGATCACGGAGGGGTGCAGGTGCCTCCCGAAGCGGCGAACAACCGCTGTCGAAACTCGCGAACAGAGCCACGGCCAGAGCCTGCAAGGAGATGCGGAGAGTTGACGGGCGCGCACTGTCTGTTCTTCGCTGCGTATGCCCGGGGGCGGACGCATGGTGGTAGCGGGTAACCATTTGCCCAGGGGGACTGTCGAGGAGTAGCGATGAGAGCTCTGACCTGGCACGGAAAGCGCGACGTGCGTGTGGAGACCGTCCCCGACCCGAAAATCCAGGATCCGACCGACATCATCGTGCGTGTCACCTCCACCGGCATCTGCGGGTCGGATCTGCACCTCTACGAGATCTTCGGGCCCTACCTTGACCCCGGAGACATCCTCGGGCACGAGGCCATGGGCATCGTCGAGGAGACCGGCCCCGAGGTCACCGAGGTCTCGGTCGGCGACCGCGTGGTTGTTCCGTTCAACGTCTCCTGCGGCACGTGCTGGATGTGCCAGCGCGGCCTTCAATCACAGTGCGAGACCACCCAGGTCACCGACCGGGGCATGGGCGCCTCCCTCTTCGGATTCACCAAGCTCTACGGCCAAGTCCCCGGAGGACAAGCAGAGTTCCTCCGGGTGCCGTTCGGCAACACGCTCCCCATCAAGGTTCCGAAAGGGCCGCCGGACCAGCGCTTCGTCTACCTCTCCGACGTCCTGCCCACGGCCTGGCAGGCCGTCGCCTACGCCGCCATCCCGCCGGGCGGAAGCGTCACCGTCCTCGGACTCGGCCCCATCGGCGACATGGCCGCCCGCATCGCCCTCCACCAGAACGCGGGCAAGGTCATCGGCGTCGACCTGGTCCCCGAACGCCTCGCACGGGCCCGGGAACGCGGCGTCCACACCCTCGACCTGAACGATCACGGCAAGGGCCTTGCGGAGGAGATCCGCCGGCTCACCGACGGCCGCGGCACGGACTCCGTCATCGAGGCGGTCGGTATGGAGGCTCACGGCGCCCCGCTCACGCGCGCCGCGCAGAACATGGCATCAGTGCTGCCCGACGCCTGGGGCGAAAAGCTCATGGCACGCGCCGGCGTGGACAGCATGACCGCCTTCAACACAGCCGTGGACGCAGTGCGTAGAGGGGGCACCATCTCCCTCATAGGCGTGTACGGCGGCGCCGTCGACCCCGTGCCCATGCTCACCCTGTTCGACAAGCAGATCCAGCTCAGGATGGGCCAGGCCAACGTCAAACACTGGGTCGACGACATCCTGCCCCTGCTCAACGACGAGGACGCCCTGGGCGTCGACCACTTCGCCACCCACACCCTCCCCCTCGAAGACGGCCCCCAGGCGTACAAGACCTTCCAGGCCAAGGACGACGGAATGATCAAGACCGTCCTCACCCCGTAAAACCGCAGCCCGACGCAAGCCGGGGCGCTGTTGCACGAGTCTGGGCGGGCGTGGCCGGTGGCTGAACGCAGCAGGAGGTCGAGATGGCAGCTGAAGAACGGGACCCCGAGGACCCGGTCAGCAAGCATCCGCAGCCTGAATTCCCTCAGCAGGACCAGAGCCACCCGGGCTGGACGGGGCCGATGGACCCGCCGCCCGATCACGGCGAGGAGTCCTACCGGGGCAGCGGTCTCCTCGAAGGACGCAAGACGGTGATCACCGGAGGAGACTCCGGCATCGGCCGGGCCGTCGCCTTGGCGTTCGCCCGGGAGGGCGCGGATGTGCTCTTCACCTTCCTGCCCGCCGAAGAGGACGAAGCGGCAGCGACCACGCGACTCGTCACCGAAGCAGGCCGCAGAGCCATACCGATCGCCTGCGACATCCGGGAAGAGGAGCAGTGCCGGCTGCTTATCGAGCGTGCCGTCACCGAGCTCGGCCGAATCGACATCCTGGTCAACAACGCGGCGTACCAGATGTCGCAACCCGACGGGATCCAGGCCATCACCACCGAGCAGTTCGACCGGGTGATGCGCACCAACCTCTACGGGATGTTCTGGCTGTCCAAAATGGCGCTGCCGCACATCCCCGCCGGTGGCTGCATCATCAACACCGCTTCGGTCCAGGCATACAAGCCCAGCCCCCATCTGCTCGACTACGCCACCACAAAGGGGGCCATCGTCACCTTCACCCAGGGACTGGCACAGATGCTGGCCTCCGACGGCATCCGCGTGAACGCGGTGGCTCCCGGACCGGTATGGACACCGCTGATCCCAGCGACCATGCCGGACACCACCACCTTCGGCAGGCAAGCCCCCCTCGGACGGCCGGCCCAGCCCGCGGAGATGGCCCCCGCCTACGTCTTTCTCGCCTCCCCGCAGGCCAGCTACATCACCGCAGAGATCGTCAACGCCACCGGCGGAACACCGCTGCCGTGAGAACCGAGAGGCGAACGCGCATCCGCACCTTGCCGCGGCCTGAGGCGCGAACCGTCCCATCCACACGCCTGGCCCGGCGCCCTCCCAGACGATCTAGACCGTCCAGGCCAAGGAAGACGGAATGATCAAGACAGTCCTCACCCCGTGAAGCTGCGGCCCGCCGGGACAGTGACGGGCATCGTGAGAAGGGATTCGCATGACCTCTCCCCCGCCGGTCCCGCCCGGCCCTGACCGGCCCGAACCCCCGCCCGCCCCGGGCCGCCTCCGACTCCGCCCGAGCCGGTCCCCGGACCGACCCCACCGCCTTCTCCCGAAGCTGTTCCACCCCCGCCACCACCCCCAAGCCACTGTCCTGATCTGCAGCGCACTCCGGGTACGGGGCGCTCCACGAACTGCGCTCGCTAACCGCAGCTCAGTGCTACGAGGAGCACCACCGCGCCGGCGCCAAGGTCCGCCGCAATCGCACAGGACCCTGGGCGGTCACCGGCTCCGCGCCGGTGCGCCGTTGCTTCACGGCTGCCTCCTCACAGCGGTCCCGCCCCGTGCGCCCGCAATGCTGAGCACTACTGCCCGTGGCGGCGCGCCGCGCGAACGTCGGCTGCGGGGACGAGGCCGTGGTCGTTCATGCGTGGTCGGTGAGCGCGGTGTGGCCCTTGGCGCGGGCGCAGTGGGCGCAACAGAAGAACTTTCCGTCGGTCTGGTGGCCGTGGCCCAGGATGCGGCAGCCGCAGTGGTCGCAGAGGGGAGCGAGTTTGTGCGCCGCGCATTCGAGGCTGTCGAAGGTGTAGGCGGCGCCGCCGACCATGTGGACCTCGAAGGCCGCCGCGTAGTCGTTGCCGCAGACATCGCAGGCTGCCATCTGGTCTCCTTGGGGCGTGTGCGGTCACCACTCCGGCCGGAGTGGTATCCCCATGACCTCACGGGTTCCGGGACCCTGCGTATGCGGAGGGGCAGATGGCGTAGTCCCGCTGTCAGCGCGGCGGGAGGAGAACCGCGAGACTGCCGCGGGTCGGGCCGCCTGATTCAGTCCCACACGTCCGGCCCGCCGCCCTTCCAGTCGATCAGCCTGTCGTCATCAAGGGCAATGAGTTCGTCGTCGATGCCGGCCTGACGCAGAAGCTTGTGAAGATCAGCGCGGCTGCGGGCCACACCGAGCGCCACGCCGCCGAGGAGCACCGGGCGTCCTCCACTGCTGGCAGGCGGACAGATACGGAGAGGAGGATGTCTCCCCATGGCCCCAACCTGGCCCCGGAGACCGACTACCGCGCCCGCTCCGGCAGCGGGCCACCACGGGGAACCGCCCCCGAGGAGAGGCAGCGTCGGACACGACGCCCGCGCCGAAGAACCCGCAGTCCGCTCGGCGGAGCCAGAGCGCACTACGTGCCTGCCGTACGGTCAGACGGCTTCAGTGCCCCAGACATGGGGCCCGCCCCCGCGCCATTTGATCGCCGGGTCGTTCAGCCGAACTTCCTCGGGGTCCAGACCGGCCCGGCGCAGGAACTCCAGCAAATCCACCACACCGTAAGCAACACCGCAGTCCACATCAGCGACACGCACCCAACGGCCCCCGGAGGGGCTCGGCGGGTGCACCACGATGAGAGGCAGAGACTCGGGCATACCCTCAGCCTGCCCAAACGCAGCCGCGGACGCCCTGCGTGGAAGCCAGTCAGGCGATGCCGTCCACCAGCCAGCAAGCCCGCGCACGCGGCATCACCGCGATCCATGCAGACAGCTATGCGGCGTGAGAGCTTGAGCTGGTGGCGCTGTTCCCGGACACCGGTACCGTGGTGATGTCAGCAGGTGCTGCACCTGTGCCTGCCTTTGGCGGCCCCGGTACTGCGGCGGGTTGGGGTCGGCCGTAGCCTGCTGGCATGACTGACGCCCCGCCTCCGTCCCCCTCCGAAGCGGTCGAGCTGCTGCTGGCCGGCAACCAGCGCTTCGTTGCCGGCGCCCCAGCGCACCCGAACCAGGATGCCGCACGCCGTGCCCAGACGGCCCCCGGCCAGCGCCCCTTCGCCGTGCTCTTCGGCTGCTCCGACTCACGCCTGGCCGCCGAGATCATCTTCGACCAGGGCCTGGGCGACCTTTTCGTAGTCCGCACCGCGGGCCATGTCGCGGGTCCGGAGGTGTTGGGCAGCATCGAGTACGGGGTGAGCGTGCTGGACTGCCCGCTGGTCGTGGTGCTCGGCCACGACTCGTGCGGCGCGGTCGCAGCCACCCGTGCAGCCCTGTCCGACGGCGTCGCCGCCACCGGGTACGTACGCGACGTCATCGAACGCGTCACCCCCAGCGTCCTGGCCGCTCACGCAGCCGGGCTCACCAGCGACGACGACATCATCGCCGAACACATTCGGCACACCGTCGACCTGCTCCTGGACCGCTCCCGGGCCCTCGCCGACCAAGTTGCCGCCGGACGCACGGCCGTAGTGGGCCTGTCCTACCGACTGGCCGACGGAAGCGCCCGCCTGGTCACCTCTCACGGTCTGCAGACAGAAGCCGCCACCACCGGCCCAGCCACCTGAACAGCAGTGGTCTCCGCGCGAGCGGGGATGAGCCCGGTCTGGACAACGGCGTTCTCGTGGAGGACTACCGCTCCCCGCACCCGCGGGGATGAGCCCGCGCCAAGATTGGTGAAATCGCGAAGAGTTCCTCCTCGAAGTCAGCGTCAGCGAAGGGTAACCCGAGCACATCACGCATTCGCATCACCAGAAAGGCCCTTGGGAACACGGCACTCGAGACTGGTGGGCTCGCATGTTGAGGTATGGCCTATTCCATGAGCGACGGATCGAACCCGTCACCTGACGGCCGAGCCGCCGCTACTCTGACCGAAGTTGGAGCAGCGGCGGCCAGGTCGAAGGGGGATGGCATGTCGAGAGACGACATGGACGATCCGAGTTATGCGGTGCCAGCAGAGGATGAACGGGGCCGGGATGCAGTGTCGCAGGGCGGTGTAGCAAACATTGGCGTGATCGGCGGCTATAATGTCATCCAGGTTGGTCGGGACATGGGTGTTTCGTCGGGCGGCGATCAGAAGCCCGATGCCGAGAGCCTCGCTCAGCAGCGCCAGAAGTTCTTCTTTGACTTTCTGAAGCACTCGCTCAAGCAAGCTGAGTGGACGTTCAGGCTGAGCGTGTGGTTCATGGCTGGTGGCGCGGCCATCATCCTGACTGCGGCTGTCCTTGGCTTGGTGCACGCCGGGAATCCGGACCTCAGTTACCTGCCGATCGTGACGTTCCTGACGGGTGCGCTGATCACAGGCGGCGGTGGCGCGCTGGCGGTTCACGCACGACGTGCCAGGGCCCACGTCACCGAGCAGGCCGACCGGATGGACGTCAAGATCGACCTTGACCACAAGATGGAGACCGCCACGACCTTCATCGACCGCGTCGACGACCCGGCGGTGCGCGATCGGCTCAACTCGGCCGCAGCGATGAAGGCGCTCGACATGCAGTCGACCCCAGAGGTGATGGTCGACCGCCTCTTGCCTGGGCAGGAGGGCCGCCAGCCGGACGAAATCGAGCCCGGCGGCACCACCCGCTGAGCAGCGAGAGGCCCCCGGCGGTATCTCCGGGGGCCTCTCGCGTGCCCGCCGGGCCCCTGGGAGGCCGGAGGGGTCTCGTGCGCTCCATGGTGCCACCGGAGGCCGGGACGGCCTATGAGGCGGGCTGGGACTGCGGTCCCTGCCGCTGGGCTGCCTTCCGCTCGTGTGCTTCCCGTCGGGCTCGCTTCAACTTCGAGGTCCTGGTGCACGAGGACGTCAGCGGTGACAAGGTGTGGCAGCTGAAGGCCACCGGCTGCGCCGTGACGACCCAAAGCAAGTTCGCTCCAGGGCATGACGCCAAGCTCAAGTCGTTGCTCATTCAGGCCGGGATCGGCGCCCACCAGGTCCGGCGCATCGCTCGCGACACGGTGGTGGCCAAGGATGCGCTGAGGGTGGCCGCCGACCTGGGGTGGGAAGACCTCGTTCGGGACGCCATCACCTGGGGGAGTAGCTAACCCATGTCGACCTCGGACACCGGCTTGATGCGCTCCAAGGGCGTATCCCATTCCTGCCCCCCGCCGGCCGGGCACATGAATGCCTGACGGCTGACCACCTGCCGCCGTCCTTGGTGCGTTCCTCGATCACGCCGACCAGGTGGCCCGTGCGCTCCGAGATCGTGTCTTCAACAAAGAGTGCCGGCCGGATACCGCAATGTTCCGTGACTCAACATCGTCTGCGGCTTCTCGTGCATGGCATTCCGTCCCCTCGTCGGCCTGACCAGCAGGTATCGCGATGTCGCGTGTTCGCGTAATACTGCGGTAGCGCGGGTATCGGCGTTCTCTTACGGTCAGAGGACGACTGGGGATCTTGATCGAAGTCGTCCGATTCGGTGGCAGGTGGCCGCGATCATCGAGGCGCGCGTGGCCGACGGCACCTGTCCGCCAGGCAGCCGCGTACCGGGCATCGTTGAGCTGAGCGCCCAGTTCAACATCGCCGCGTCGACCGAGCAGAAGGCCCTGTCTCACCTGCGGACGACCGGCATCGTGCGCACGGAGCTGGGCTTGGGCACCTTCGTCGCCGACAAGTAGAAGACCGACTTACGCGGAGCCCTGGAGAGACGACTCTCCAGGGCTCCGGTGCGCGGTCAAAGCACGCTGAACGTGGACAGCGCAGCCAGGCAGAGAATCATGCAGCCAGCGAACGCGCCGCCACCATAGAGGACTGCATCACTGATTGGCGCTCCTGAGGAGTGGTTGATCCAGGTCGCCACGATGGCGACGATGAGCGAGATCAAGACGCAGATGACGATCACGAGCAGTTTGACACCGGGAGACAGTTTCACTTCCGACTTCCCGTTTCGGGTGGCGGTCGGAGTCTGTGGCACGCAGCTCTCAGCCCGACCACCACGTATACAGACGTGTGGTCCTGCTGAGGCCGTGCCGACGTCAGGCTCTCGGTGCCTTTCCAGGGCTGACTTGGACTATTTCACCCTCTGACTGTGCGCATCTTTGTGCGCCTGGCTTCTGGTTCGACGTCCCGAGGAAGCTTGCTCGGGATCGCTGGGCGTTTCTGCGGCCCATTTCCGTGCCTGCGACTCAGTCCGAGATGGTCCATCAACTAAGGACGGCCAGCTACTCAACTTCACGGAGGTGTCGGGCAATCCGCTCGCAGCACGAAGAACGTTACCTGAAACAGCGGGCGTTGGATGACCAGGCAGCTACGGGGGTCTCTGGGCCTTGTGCTGGCGGGCACGGCCGGACGCCCCGGGCGGGGGTCTCGTGCGCTCCCGTACCGCACGGGAGCCCGCCGCTGGGTATGCCGTGCTCGCCGGCCGGAGTCCCGGACGGCGGGGCGTCATGTTGAGATATCAAGTCCCGGCCGGCCGTCACCTCCCGTGTCGATGGTCCCTCCGGCGGCTCGTCGCCACAGCAGCAGGGTCCCTGCTCCCCGTAACCCGCGGAGATGAGCCCACGAAGGCTGCGTCGCGTAGTTCACGGCGGGTTCGGTCACCGTGCCCGCGGAGGTGACCCGTTCGAGGTGCGCTTCATGGGAATGACGCAGATGAGTTCTCCGCGCAGCCGGAGGTAGGTTTGAGCTGGCCAGGGCAACCGGCATACAGCTGCCGGTTGCCCGTCGATAGCGCAATCGAGGTGCCGGTACGCCAACGCTGCACGCGTCGGGCTGGCTTACTTGAACCAGTACTTCACGCCGCGGTGGTGGGAGCAGGTGCCGGAGAAGTGCTTCGAGTACGACCAGGTGCCGTCTTTGCACTTGGCCATAACGCCCTTGGGGTGCTTGATGTGGGTGCCGCAAGTGCCAGTGGTGTGGTGGGCACAGTGGACTGTGGCGGCCTGAGCCGTGCCTGTGCCGACGGCTACGGGTGCGATGACGGCGGCGCTAAGCACAGCGGCGGCCAACGCGCTTCGGATACGAAGCGCCGGACGTGTGATGGTGCGAGTCAAAAGTCCCCCTTGTTTGGGATGGTCCGCTGAGCTTTGCAGCGTCTCGTCACCGTGTCGACGCCATGGAGAGCATGTGACGAGTGTGTGACAAAAGGTTCGATGGTGAACGAATGTCAAAGCCGCCGAGTTCTCCGCGAAGGCGGAGGCGGGCCGGCGATGGTGGCGGCCGCCAGCAGCCAAGCGGCTTGCTCTCCGCGCGAGCGGCGGAGGTGATCCGCCATGCCGGTGGTGTGCCGGACCGGAGGAGCTGCTGTAGATGCGGGCGAGGACTGGTGCGCGTTTGGGGCCAGGGCGTGCAGGGTCACCCTGCGGCGGCCAGTTACTTCACAGCCCACCTCCGCCTGCGCGGAGAGCACACAGCGGAGACCGGGTCACCATCCTGTACCGCCGGCCCACCTCCGCCTGCGCGGAGAGCACTCTTGCCAGGGGCGGGCTTGGACTCCGGGCGCCGGCCCACCTCCGCCTGCGCGGAGAGCACTGCCGGTGGTCCAAGCCCATCAATACCGCCAGCGGCCCACCTCCGCCTGCGCGGAGAGCACCGGTTCGGGAGGGCGCAGTGGGTGCCGTAGAGCGGCCCACCTCCGCCTGCGCGGAGAGCACCGATGCCCGACTGGTCGGAAAACTGGCTCTGCCGGCCCACCTCCGCCTGCGCGGAGAGCACGACCTCCCAGTCCCAGTTGTGATCCTCCGGGGCGGCCCACCTCCGCCTGCGCGGAGAGCACCCTTCGCGACCTGGGACGTTAGGGGTGTTTTGCCGTTTCGTAATCTTCTCCTGCGGTGGGTTGTGCTGAATTGAACGAGATCAAGGTGAGTCCCTCGAAGTCGCGAAGGTGTCGACGGCGTTGCCCGGCCATCCGCATGGCGAAGCCTTGTTCGTTATCGGCTGGGTAGATCAGCACAGCGATTCCGTCTCCCGTGCAGTTGGCCGTGGCTTCCCATAGTTCGTCTCTGACCTTTGCTGAGACGGTGCCGACGTACAGCTCTGGGGTGACCTCCAAGAGCCAGCGGGTCAATGCTCCGCGCAGGTGGTCTGGTACCGCCGTTGCGGACAGGGTGATCATCGACGGCATGGGCCACCACCGATCCAAGGGGGTGTCATTGGCCACCGTCGCGGGCGTGGTTAATGCCGCCTGGTACGGAGCCGGTCACGGGGTCCCACAGGTCGACGAGTTCTTCCTGGAGGTCGTCCGTTTGGTCATCGGTGTTCTCCGGTGCGAGGAGACGCTGTACGTCGGTGACGATGCGCGGCATCAGCCGGAAGAGGCGCAGGCCCTCGCGGAAGCTGCGGCGTGCGGCCTGCTCCGGGTGGGACGCGTTGTGGAGGGTGAAGGCGAGGGGGATGGTGAGTTCGGCTTTGTATAGGTCGGCGATGTCGTAGATGAAGGACTGCTGGTTGCCGCTGTGGACGAAGCCGAGTGCGGGGGTGCAGCCCATGGAGATGATTGCGGCGTGGACGATCCCGTACAGGCAGGTGTTGGCGGAGGACAGGGCGAGGTTGACGGGGTCTTGTTGGTCCCAGGCTGCGGGGTCGTAGACGCGCTTGAACCTGCCGATGCGGTGCTGCTGGGCGAGGAGTTTGTACAGGGCTTTCATCCTGTGCCCTTCCAGACCGCGGAGCTTTTCCAGCGAGGTTCCTGAGGGCACGGTGCCTTGGCCGAAGCGCTGTTCATACATGCGCCGGGCAACGGCGAGGTGTTCGTGGGGGTCAGCCCAGGCGCGTGCCTGGGTCTCCAGCCACCGGGTACTCAGGGAGCTTGGCACGGTGGCACTGTAGGTGCGGACTCCACCGGCGCCGGTCGCCACGACGGTGGTGCCGTGGCGGGCCAGAGTGGCCAGAGCGCGGGTGGTGATGCTGGTGCCGGGGCCGAGCAGCACGCAGCTGAGGGCGGCGGTGGGCAGGTAGACCGTTTCGGTGCCGTGTGCTTCGGTGGTGACGACGGCGCAGACGCCGGTGTCGTCTTGTTGGACGCGGACCAGGTCGAGGTAGAGGAAGGACAGGGAGTCGGCGGTGCGTGGCAGCATCGCGACGGTGGGGGCGGCGAGTTTGCGGCGGGCGTTGGCGGGTGTGGTCATGAGGTGTGCCGGCTGGCTGGGGCCACGGTGAGCAGGCCGCAGCCGTAGGCTTTGCCGCGGCCGATGCCGTCGAGGATGCGCTGGCGCAGCAGCTCGGTGTCCTTGATGTGGGCGATGCCGTCGAAGCGGGCGTGGGTGATGCGGCGTTTGTCCTGGGCGCGTTCGCCGCGGGCGGTATCGAGGGGGATGGAGCGGGCGGTGGTCAGGTGCAGGCCGCTGTGTTCTTCGGCTCGGCGTTGCCACCAGTGGTCGGCGTCGGTGCCGGAAAGCGGGATGACGGCGGGGGCGCCGGTGGTGGCGCAGGTGGTGTGGCCTGGTTTGCGGACGGCGTTGGCGGTGATGCGGTAACGGACTGCGAGGCCGGGTCGGAGTGCCTCCAGCAGGGGGGTGAGTTCCTTGGTGGCTGCGGTGGCGTAGCCGGTGGGGAGTTCGTCGAGGTCGGGGCGCAGGTGGCTTTGCAGGAGGGTCACGGGGGTGGGGCCGGTGTCCTCGGTGCGGAAGAGGACACCGGCCTTGCGGCGGGCCTGGTCACCGAGGTGGTCGGGGAAGAGCTGCATCAAGCGTTGGTGCAGGGGCACGGCGCTGGCGAGGTCTTTGCGTGCCTGGCGTTGGTGCAGGTGGGGCTGGATGCGGGTGAGCCACAGCGTCGTCATCGCGCGGTTCCTTCACTGCAGGCGGCTTCGAGGTAGGCGGACAGGGCGGTGCGAGCAGGGCTTATTCGCAGGCGCGGAGGGTGTCGGGGGCGTCGGTGAGGCAGGCGGTGAAGGTGGCGTCCGCGAGGGAGGAGCGGTGCGAGAACAGGGTGCCCTGTGGGCGCTACCTGTTCCTCCAGCCAGTGCTCCGCATCCGAGATGGCAACTGCCATCTGAGCCTGGAGTTCGCCCACACCGCTGATGGCGGCGAAATGGTTCTGCACGGGCTGCGTCTATTCCCGTACGAGACCGTCAACTCGGCTGAGGTGGAGGCACTGCCTGCCGATGCGGTAGGGGCGTGGGGTGCCGTCGGGGGTGACGGGTTGCGGGAGGAGGAGAACGTCGCGGAGACCTCCAATGCTCGCCCAGCCGGTGGGGGTGTTGGTTTCGGGTCCACGGCCGGTGAGCCATCGGTGGTCGATTTGGATGGTGCGGGCCATGAGGTTGCGGATGGTGGTGGTGTCGTTGGGGTTGATGGTGGTGGGGAGAGGGGCGTGGGTGGCATCGCGGTCGAGGTGGGGTGTGCCGTCGGGGCTGGTCCAGACGGGGAGGATGCGGGCGCTGTCGGCTCCGAGGCGGGTGACGAGTAGGTCTTCGTCGTCAATGGTGGTGAGGGGGTGGAGGTCGCGGATGGGGCGGGTGGGAGTGGGGATGGTGGCCTGGTCGGCGATGGTGCGCATGGCCTGTTCGGTGGCGATGTCGTTCGTGCCGGCGTCGGTGGCCCAGTCGGCGGTGTAGACGGTGTCGACCAGGTGTTGGACGTCTTCGGGGATGTTGCAGACGCCTGCGGGGAGGGTGGTGAGGGCGTCTCGGGTGCGGGTGAGGAGGTTTTCGCTGTAGACGGTTCCCCAGTTGCGAGGCGGGAGTTGGCCGGTGGGGATCAGGACGGTCATGGCCGGGTCGGGTGCCCAGTGGGGGCGTTCTGGGCGGTCGTGGCGGTGGCAGCGGCCCGCGCGCTGGAGGAGGAGGGCGATGGGGGCGAGGTCGCTGATGACGTGGTCGAAGTCCACGTCAAGGGATTGTTCAACGACTTGGGTGGCGACCACGATCACAGGCCGCGGCGGTCGCTGGCCGCGGGCGCGGGTGTAGTGGCCGCTGGGGGTGGTGTGGGCGGGGCGGGGTTTGCCTGCCCAGTGTTCGAGGCGGCGGGTGATGGCGTCGCGTTGGCGTGCGGGCATGCGGGCGTGGAGGAGCTGCACAAGCGGCCGGTGGGTGCCGGTCCAGGCTTGGCGCAGATGCCGGGCGGTGGCCTGGGCGTCGGCGACAGTGTTGCAGACGACGAGCGCGCACCCGGTGCCTTCGCTAGTCATGGGCTGGAGGGTGCGGGTGATGGTGGCGAGGCGGCTGTCGGCGTTGGCCGAGGCGGCTGCGTGCTGGACGCTTTGGGCGGTGATGGTGAGGGCGCGGGCACGGGTGGTGGGGAGGGTTTCGCTGGTGGTGACCTGGCCGGTCGTGGCGTCCACGAACGTCCAGCCTGGGTAGGTGGGGGCGAGCGTGATGGGGGTGGTGTGGCCTGCGCCGCGGCGATAGGCGTCGGCGAGACAGGTGGCGATGGTCCCGGTGAGCGTGGCGGACAGCAGTACGACCGGGGTGCGGGTGTGCCCGAGCCATTCGAGGAGGCGTTCGGTGAGGCGGTGGCCGTATGCGTCGTAGGCATGGGCCTCGTCGATAATGATGGTCTTCCCGGTGAGGCCGAGCCAGCGCATAACGTTGTAGCGGACGGGCAGCGCGGCGAGCGCGGCGGTGTCCCAGGTGCCGACGGCCGCGCCGGCGAGGAGCCCGCGATGGCGGCCTCGAAGCCACTCCCCCGAAATCCTGACGGTATCGCGGCAGTTCGCGATCAGCGTGTCCTCGGTGGTCTTGGCGCTTTCTTCGAGCCACGCCATGGAGTGCAGGAGCCGCACGGGGACGGGAGCGGCCTGGAGGCGTTGGACGTGTTCGACGATGCGGCGATGCATGGCGTTGGTCGTGGCCATGGTCGGCAGGAACACACCTAGGCCCTCGGTGCCGGACGCGTGCCCGAGGACATGCGCGGCATAGAGCGCGGATTCGGTTTTGCCGTCGCCGGTCGGAGCGGTGACGAGGACGAGGCCGGGCCCGTTCACGAGTGCGGGGAGGCGCTTGCCGAGGTCGGCTTGCAGGGGGTGAGGTTCGGTGATCAACGGGAACATGTCCGCGAACGAGTCGATCGACTTCCAGACGGGGGCGGTGAGCTGCACGCCGGTCACCGCGGCTAGCGCATGCTTGTGGGCCCGTGCCGCGTGTTCGGTCCAGTCGTTCGCGTCCGGGGCGTGGTTTCGCTCCCAGTGGCGGGCGCGGATCCAGCCTGTTCGGGAGGCGAGCCAGTCAGCGAGGACGATCAGGCCGGTCGCCAGGACGCACGCCCCACCCGGCGCGAACTCGGCCGGAGGTGCCGGGTTTCCGCACAGAGCGCGCAGAGTGTGGAGGTGCGTGGCCCGCTGCTCGACCCACCCAGGGGTGTGGCCGACACGCGGTTCCTGACGCTCGGGATCAGTGAGGGCATGGGCGGTGAGGGCCTGACTGTAGGTGCCGTGGTGGCCACCGAGGATCTGCCCGACCTGGTGGGCAATCGACCGGAGCGGACGCCCATGTGTGGGGTAGCCGAGCTGGACCAGGAGAGCCGGGGTGGTGAGGTGCGAGACCCGCTCGTGCTTGATCGCGCTGTCGTCCGTTGATGGTTTGTAGTGGGGGTGGTCAAGGAGGCCAGCCGTGGCCTCGGGGGCTTGGTGCTGGAACGACGGACATAGTTTCCCGAGGTCGTGGAGTCCAGCCCAGAACATCATCAGTTGCTGGGCGTGCTCCTCGCTCACGCCCCACCCGGCGGCGATGACGCGTCGCTGACCGGCGGTGAGGTAGGAGTCCCACAGGCGACCAGCGATCATCGCGGTGTCGATCAGGTGACACACCACTGGGTACGGGGCGCCCGTGTCCTCCAAACCACTCCATTTACCCCACAGTCGATGGTCAACAGGCGGACGCATCACGGTAGTTCTCCGATCAAATGTGGGATGGATTTGCACCTTCCCCGCGAACGCAGAGCGGACTGGGACGGCCCCCTGGTTCAACCCGGGAACCCGCGGTCACCTCCGCGTGTGCGGAAGCGGACCTGCAGAACCGGCCGGTGACCGTGCCGTAGGGACACCTCCGCCTGCGCGGAGCGGACGGCGCGTTGCGCACCGCCACGTGGTACACGTGCGGGACACCTCCGCCTGCGCGGAGCGGACGCGGTGAGCAGTGAGACCTGGCCTGGTGTGGCCGGGACACCTCCGCCTGCGCGGAGCGGACGGCGCGTTGCGCACCGCCACGTGGTACACGTGCGGGACACCTCCGCCTGCGCGGAGCGGACGCGGTGAGCAGTGAGACCTGGCCTGGTGTGGCCGGGACACCTCCGCCTGCGCGGAGCGGACTGCGGGGCGCTGATCTCTTTCCGCCGCATTTCCGGGACACCTCCGCCTGCGCGGAGCGGACCCTTGGCGACCTGCATCTTCCCGAGCGCTTTGCCATTTCGTTAGTGCTGGTGGGGGGCGATGGAGAGAAGGCCGAGGCCGTAAGCGCGGCCCTGGCCGATGCCGGTGGTGATGGCGTGGCGGAGGGCAGTGGGCTCGGTGATGGTGGCGATGCCCTCGAACCTCACCGAAGCGATTTTGGCGCGCTGGGCCCCGTTGCGGCTGGCGAGTACGGGCGGGTTGGGGTTGTCGAGGATGAGGGTGGGGTCGATGCCGTTGCGGTGGGCGCGCTGCTGCCACCAGATGACGGCGTCGTCGCCGCGGAGGGCGGTGCGGCGCCCGCGGCGCCCGGGGATGGAGACGGCCTTGATGGGGTTGGCGTCGATGCGGTACCGGACGGCGGTGCCGGGGTTGAGCCAGTCAAGGAGCGGGGTGAGGTCGCGGTATTCAACGGGGTTGGTGGTGTAGCCGGCGGGGAGGGCGGTGCGGTTGATGGTGATGCCGGTGGACTGGACGAGGAGGGTGGCGGTGTTCTCGGTCCTCTCCAGTCGGTAGAGGACGTTGTAGGCGGTGCGGGGGGCGGTGACGGTGTTGTCGGGGAACAGGCCGCAGATACGACGGTGGAGGTTGGTGTGGTCGCGGAGGTCGCTGAGGACGTTCCGGTTGGTGAGGTCGAGGTGGAGCTGAGCGAGGTGGGTGGTGGCAGGGGTCGTGGTGGTCATCGGGTTCTCCGAAGCGAGGGTCAGCGGGTGTAGCTGGTAAGGGCGTTGATCCAGTCGGTTCCGGCACCGGCGCAGAGGCTGGCGGGGAGGTTGACGTGGGTTTCCCAGATGTCGCGGCTGGTCCAGGTGCGGCCAGGCCCTGGGATGTCGCGGAGGGTGGCGGTCGGGTGGGCACTCGGTTCGGGTGCGGTCTCGTGGATGAACTTCACGGTCACCGTGTCGGCGCCTCGGGGGGCATTGGCGTGCAGAGGCATGCGGTGCAGTTCGGCCGCGGGGTCGTTGTCGGTGGTGCGGATGAGGAGCGGGGTGTCGGGAGGGCAGGAGCGGCGGCCGAGATAGGGGGCGTAGACGGGGGCGGCGAGAGCCTCGGAGGCGAGGGTGATGACGTCCGCGGGGCCGGTGGCCGCGACGGTGAACGCGGCGTCGGCGAGATACCAGCGCTCGGTGAGTAGCGTCCCTTCCCCCTCTTTCCTCCTCTTACCGTCGGCGGTGGCGGGAGTCATAGCGCGCGGGTAGCCGCCGCCGATGGTGTGGAAGTCCATCTCCCGGTGACCGGCGCGATCCACACGGACGGTGTACGTGAGCTGGTTTAGGTCTGTGTTCGCGAAGTCGCGGGGGCGGCCGAGCGCGGAGGCGATCAGGCCGGTAAGGCCACTGCGGGTGGGGTACTGGTGGGTGGGGCGCACGGTGTGGTCGGTGGGTGCGCCCCAGGACTGCCAGGGGGCGGAGAGGTGCAGGATCAGACCAGGCATGTGGGTCCTTCTGAAGGGGGTACGGGGTACGGGGTACCTCCGCGATGCGGAGCAGTATCTGCAGCGCCCCTCCCGGTTGTTGCGCGGCTGAGTATGTCCGCGAGCGCGGAGCGGGATAGCGGCTCAGGCGATGTTCTTGGCGATGATGCTGGTGACGCTGTCGACGAGGTGGTCGAGGCTGTCGGTGCGGTCGCCAAGATGCTCGAACTCGGTGTCTACGAGGGCTGTGTGGGCGGCGCCGGCGATACGGCTGCTGCCGAGCATGCGGTTGTGGGCACCGGCATGCGCGTCGAGGGCGGCGAGGGAAGCGGGAAGGTAGCCGTCGGTGGTGGCGGGGACAGGGGTCTCGTAGGCGCCGACGAGGTTGATGGGCCGGTCGGTGCGGACGGCGACGTGGATGAGGTGCGGCACCGTATGCGGCGCAGTCCCTGATGCCTTGGCAGGGAGGACGGCGAGGGGGAAGGCGCGCAGGAACTCGCTGGTCACCTGGAGGACGGTGTCGGCGTCGCCCTCGAGGTTGTCGACGAGTTCGCGGATGTTGAGGGTGGAGTAGCGGTAGAAAGTGGCGGAGGTGTAGCGCTGGTCTCCCATGTGACCTGCGCCGGTCTCGGTGCCTGCGTTGTGGACCACGTCGTCGACTGCGGAGAAGAAGTCGACCTGGGTCCGGGCGCTGTGGGTGGCCAGTGAGTGGGCCATCTGTACGGCGCCGTCGACCGTGGAGGCGGACTCGTTGGCGAGCATGCGGCCGAACGCGGCGATGGACGCGTTGCGGCTGCGGAGGACGTCCAGGACCTCGCCCGTGATCTTCTTCCGGTCAGCGGCGCTGATCTTCTTCCAGGCAGCGGCAACCGGCCCGGCCTCGGCGGCCTCCTGCTCTTCGGGGGCGTCGGCCTGTTCCCCGTCGCTGTCGGCCGCCTTCTGGGCAGCGGCTTCAGCCTTGGCCTTGGCGTCGGCGATGGCCTGAGCTGCGGAGTCTGCGGCGGTGGTGAGGGCCTCGCGGTATTCGGTGGCGATGGAGGCGAGTGCGTCGAACGCCGTCTCAGGGAGGAACAACAGGGCATTGGTGCCCTCGGTGGTCAGGCCGAGCCCCTTGATGTCGGCACCGATGATGAGGAGCTGGGCGGCGGTGAGGGCGGTGTCGGCGTCCCAGCCCTGGGCGTTCAGCCGCGTGGCCACTTCCTGGGGTGTGCGACGGGTGCGGAGCGCGCGGACGCCGAGGGCGTTTTGGAGGTGGGTGCGGGTGTGGCGGCGGCCGTTTTGAGAGGAGAGGCGCGGGCGGAGGCTGCCACCGTACGTGGCCGTTTTGGGAGCACCCTGGCGGTCGCGGTTCAAATTTGCGTAGGGGGTGGAGTGGATGAGATGGACGTCGATGTAGAGGGGGGTGCGGGCGGCGGAAGCGGTGGTCACTTGGTGTTCTCCTTGTTGCTGTTCTGCTTGGTGGTGTACGAGCGGGCCCATTCGATGCGGACGTCGTCGGGCCAGCGCTGCCAGCGGACGACGTCACGGATGAGCACGGGGTAGCGGAGAGTGGCGCCGCTGCTGCGTAGGAGGCTGACGGTGGCGGGGAGTGCGGTGATGAGGTCCGTGTAGTCGCACTCGCAGAGGCTGGTGAGGATGCCGCGGGCGGTATCGGGGCGGAGAGCGGTGGCGGTGCGCAGGGTCCAGCCGAGGTTCTGCCAGGGCTGCGCGTCCGGCTCCCGTTTCAGGGGGGCCTGGGTGTCGGTGCGCTTGGGATTGGGGGCGTCGTAGGTGGCGTACAGGGTCGCGGCGAGGAGGTAGGGCTCTTCGGCGGTGCGGCGGCGGGCGGGTGGGGTCTGGTCGGGGATGGGGATGGTGTAGTTGCCCGTGGTGATGCGCATGTACATGCGCCAGAGGTCACCGTGGCCGTGTTCGCTGGTGGTGTCTGCGTGGTGTTCGCCGATGCCGTTCAGGAGGCCGGTGCGGAGGTCGACGCGGCCTTCGGGTGAGGTGCACAGGCGGCGGACGTGGTTCATGAAGGCGGTGTAGCGGCCGAGACCGCTGCCGTTGGCGGGCGTCGGGGTGGTCATTCGCTCTTCTTCCTGCGGATGGCCGACGGCTGGGTGAGGGTGCGCCGGCTCTGGGCGATGGGCAGCATTCCGGTGGGGGTGGAGGCGTCGATGCGGGTAGCGTCGTCGTACATGCGGACGGCGAGCCGGGTGAAGTCAGCGATCTCCGAACTGGGCTCGATACCGGTCCAGAACAGCGCGTCGGCCTGGTCCCAGTAGGCGGCGATGGCGGTGTGGGTCCAGGGGCATTCACTGCGGGGGTCAGGGCTGATGCCGCGCCATGCCCGGCGCAGGGCCTGGCCGAGGGCCTGGGCGCTGGACTCGGCGTTCCCGCGGGTGGTGGCGACGCGAGCGGCCTGCTCGGGGTGGCGGCCGGAGGTGTAGGCGGCGACACCGACTGGCGTGGTCTGCGCGAACCACAACTCATCCTTCTCCTGCTTGTCCTGGTGGCAGGCGAGGGCGCGGGCGCGGATGGTGCCGAGCTGGTCGAGGGCGTCGGTGGGCAGGGTGTCGAGGAACCGGATCCACGCGGGCGGCGTGACGCCGCTCTTCGTGGTGTCGCCGGCGCGGCGGATGTGGATGAGGGAATCGAAGTCGCGGAGCAGGCTGCGGGTGTGGTTGGCGCGGACCGGGCCCTTGGTGTCGCGGTTGATGAGGAACGGGTCGTCGGCCCCCGTGATGGCTTCGAGCGTCGTCTCCAGCGCCGCCTTCGCCCCGGTGTTCTTGATGGCGGAGGGGACGGGAGTGCGCCAGGCGATCCGGCAGCCGGTGACTTGCCCGCTGGTGGGGTCGGCGATGGTGAGGACGGCGTGGGAGGCGCGGTTGATGAGGCGCGAGACAGGGCCGGTGGGAAGCTGGGGGTGGAGGGGGTCAGGGAGAGTGTCCTGTTCCCATTCGGGCAGGTCGGGGCCGGTGACGGGGATAGTCGTCGGGGTGGGGCACGACAGGAGGAGGTTGGCGTATTCGCTGCCGGTGTCGGGGTGCCACGAGATGGTCGCGCGGAGCGGGGCGGCGGCCATCGACTTGTGGGTGATGCCGTTGTGGCTGCGGTTGGCGCCGAGACCGGACGGCCCGTAGTTCCGCCAGGCGAGGACCCACCAGAACGCCTCATGAGGGGTAACCGGCGCGCTCTGGTGGGTGTGGTTCATCCACGGCTGGTTGTTGCCTGACGGACGCGTCATGACCAGTTTTCCGGGGGAGGCGGGTTCGCCGCACTCGTCGGCAAGGCGCGGGTCCTGGAGGAAGGGCCGGACCGGGTCGTGAAGGTTGAAACGCGTGGCCCACTTGTCGACGTAGGCGGACACGGCAGTCGGGTCGAGCCGGCCAGCAGCTAGGAGTCTGTCCCAGGAGTCTTCCCACTCGTCGGTGTCGTCGCAGGTGAGGCCCGTGATCCGGATGAACAGCGCGACGAGGAGCCGGCGTAGGGAGGATTCGACGGCGACATCAGGAACATCAAGCGTGCCGAGGTGAGAGGCGACCAGGGCCTGCGCCGCGGGCACGAGGCTGGTGACGCCGGGTGCCGCCCCCGGGGCGGCGTCCGGAGCGAGATCGGCGAGTTCGACTGGGTCGGCATCACGACGCCAACTCATCGGCACGCACGGCGACATCATCACATTGAACACAGAGTAGAACTCCAACTATGGCAAGCACCCGGAAGTTTCGAATGCATGAACGATCAACTGGGCTGCAATCGCAGGAATTTGACGCACCATCTGATCAGCGCCGGCATCAACATAGGGTTCGGCGAATCGCCCGTGCAAGCGCTCTCGGCAACTGTCAGTAGGGCTGTATATGGTGGTTGCGGAGGCGCTCCGCTCATGCGAACGGATCCCGTTAGACGACCCGAACACGCAAGCCGCGACGTCGTCGGTCCTGCTGGCGCTGACCTGCTCATACGGCATTCGAAGATTGAGAATTGAATGGCAAAAAGCCCCAAACATCGGCGGCGGTAGGTGCTTTCCGCGCAGGCGGAAGTGAGCCGACGATGGCGTGGATGTGCGGGCGCCAGAGGTTGTGCTCTCCGCGCAGGCGGAGGTGAGTGGCCGTGGACCGGTCAGCGCCTGCGAGAGGCCGTATGGCCGGAAGGTTCAGACGTGTGCATGACCGGCGTTCCTTGAATCACGAATCGGCAAAGCGCTCCTAACACCGCAGGTCGCGAAGGGTCCTCTCTGCGCGAGCAGAGGTGAACCGCAGCGGGGGGAGGAAGTCCTGGCGGTGCTGCTGTCCTCTCTGCGCGAGCAGAGGTGAACCGCGGTTCATTCGGGGGCTCCTGCGAGGGTGTAGGTCCTCTCTGCGCGAGCAGAGGTGAACCGTTCGTCCCGGCCGACCGCGCCGAGACGCGCAGGTCCTCTCTGCGCGAGCAGAGGTGAACCGTCCCTCGGACGCGGCTGAGTTCATAGGCGGCCGTCCTCTCTGCGCGAGCAGAGGTGAACCGCCGTCCAGATCGATCCCCCGCGATCGGTCACCGTCCTCTCTGCGCGAGCAGAGGTGAACCGCCGTCCCCCGGCGTCGTGACGTGGCTGCGGTGGTCCTCTCTGCGCGAGCAGAGGTGAACCGTCAGTGAATCCGCCGGACAGATCCTTGCCGCCGTCCTCTCTGCGCGAGCAGAGGTGAACCGGTGACCAGGGCCGCGGGCTGGTAGTCGACTGTGTCCTCTCTGCGCGAGCAGAGGTGAACCGAGCGCGCGAGCCATGGCCGCCACGGCGTCCGGGTCCTCTCTGCGCGAGCGGAGGTGAACCGTGCGGGGTGAGATCGGCGTGGAGGCGCTGCTGGTCCTCTCTGTGCGAGCGGAGGTGAACCGCAGACCTGCCGCGGGGCCGGACTGCTCTATGAATCCTCTCCGCGCGAGCAGAGGTGAACCGACGGCCGCGCATCGGCTGACGCAGTGGGTGCCGGTCCTCTCCGCGCGAGCGGAGGTGGGCCGTCTCGATACAGCATCGGTATCCCCCCGTCGAGGTGCTCTCCGCGCAGGCGGAGGTGAGCCAGGCACGAACCTGCACACCGAGCTGCGGTCGCAGTCCTCTCCGCGCAGGCGGAGGTGAGCCGTCGGCGCGGTCCTCTGCGTCCATCAGCCTCGCGTCCTCTCCGCGCAGGCGGAGGTGAGCCGGACCAGGCGACCCCGGAGCTGTCCACCCCTCCGTGTTCTCCGCGCAGGCGGAGATAAACCGCTGTAGGCGTCGTAGGTGGTGATGCTACCCGCGTGCTCTCCGCGCGAGCGGAGGTGAACCGGAACGGCAGCAGTGGCGAGTCCGCGTCGCCCAGTGCTCTCCGCGCGAGCGCCGGGGTGGCGCCGTTTCGTCACCGTGCTCGGCGCGCCAAGTGTCTGCCCCGCGTCGTCGGCGCCGGGTGCCGGCTGGCGCTCCCAGCACACCAGGGCGGCCAGGAGCTCGGCTGAGGGGATCTGGAGGTCCGCTGGATATGTCGATCTTGGCGTTGTCCGGTCAGTGGAAGCCCAGCATTCCGGGTGAGTCGATGTCGACGGTGACCACGCCGGGCGGGTAGGCGTCTTCGTTGCCGGTCAGCAGGATCGACATGCCGGTGAACTCGGGGCGTGGCAGTGCGCAGTACAGGGCGTGGCAGGTGTCGGGGCCGCCGTAGCCGTCGCGGATCATGGTGCCGACGCCGACGGCGGCCATGGTGTCGAGGCTGTCGACGGCCACGGAGGAGAGGGCGAGGACGCGCTGCGAGAGGTTCTCTTCGCCGGCTTCGGCCTGCATCAGGCACAGGGCGGGGATGCTGAGGCGCTCACCGGGGGTTTTCGCCATGTTGCCGGCCAGGAGGTTCAGCGTTTTGTGGCCGTCGGCGAGTGCCCTGACGGCGCTGGTGTCGAGGATGATCACGCTGCGGTGCCCCGGGCAGCCCGGACCTTCTCAGCGGCGATCTTGTAGATGTTGCCGAGCACGTCGGGGGCCTGCTCGAACTCGTCGTCGGGGATGTCCACGCCCATCATGCAGCGGACGACCTCCCGGTCGGCGGCCAGCCGCTCCGCCCGCTGGGCCGCAGTCGGCTGCTGGGCGGCGAGCGCTTCGACCAGCTGGCCGATGCTCACGCCGCGTTCCTTGGCGAGCTCGGCAAGGTGATCGCGGGTCTCCCGCTGTACCTGAATCGTCGTCGAGGCCATAGGTAGACTATAGAGGCTCTACAGTGTCGGCGCCTCCGGAAGGATGAACCGGGCGGGAACGCGCCGCGCACCCGCTCGAGCGGAGGTGAACCGGGCCAGCGCACGGCACGAGCACGACATGCATCGTCCTCTCTGCGAAGGCGGAGGTGAACCGCGGGTCAGCCCCCTCACGGTGAGGAGGCTGGAGGTGGTCTCCGCGAGCAGAGGTGAACCGCCGCGGCCGGGGCGGCGACCCCCGCCGCTCGGCGTGGTCTCCCCGCGAGCGGAAGTGAACCGGGTGCCCAGACCCTGGCAGGCCGCCCGCGGTCTCCGCGCAAGCGGAGGTGAACCGCGGGTGGAGTTCGAGACGAACGGCACCATCGCGCCCTCTCCGCGAAGGCGGAGGTGAGCCGAGGTACCGGGTCGTGCCGCCGTCGGGCGCCGAGCGGTCTCCGCGCGAGCGGAGGTGAACCGGGTGCCCAGATCCTGGCCGCCGCCCGCGGTCTCCGCGAAGGCGGAGGTGAGCGGTCGTGGGCCGGTCAGTGCCTGCGAGAGGCCGTGCGCCCCCGGTAGGTTCGGGCGGGTGCATGACCGGCGATCCTCGAATCACGAATTGGCAAAGCGCCCCTAACACCGCAGGTCGCGAAGGGCGGTCTCCGCGAAGGCGGAGTTGAACCGCGAGTACCCCACAGCCGTGGTACGACAGGGGCGCGGTCTCCGCGAAGGCGGAGTTGAACCGACGTAGTCGAGATGGTCGTCGGCGCCCTTGAGGCGGTCTCCGCGAAGGCGGAGGTGGACCGTCCCTGGGGCCGCATCGAGGTCCAGGACCTCTCCGTGCAGGCGGAGGTGAACCGCTCGCGGTGGGCGTCAGCCCGTCCAGCTCGGCGACCTCTCCGCGCAGGCGGAGGTGAACCGCGCCGGGACGAGCGGCTGATCGCTGAGGCGCTGCGGTCTCCGCGCGGGCGGAGGTGAACCGACCCGCGGATCAGGTTCTGCCGGCACGGACCAGCGGTCTCCGCGGAGGCGGAGGTGAACCGGGTCCGCCGACATCCCCGAGCGCCTGCGGGCTGTCGTCTCTGCACAAGCGGAGATGAGCCGTCTGACCGCTTCCGGCCGAGCCGGGGCTTGCCGTGGTCTCCGCGCGGGCGGAGGTGAACCTGCTCCTGCCGCAACGGAGTCGTGGCAGGAGTTGTCCCGTCAGGCGGATTTCCCCCATTGCTGGAGTTACGAAGCGTCGTACGGAGTGAATTCAGGAGTTTCCGGCGGAAAGTCCCTAGGGAAGACTGTGACCCGCACTTCGGCAGCGAGGACCGCACTCAAGAAACTGGTCACGCCGCCGTCGAACGAAAACCATTCGTCGCCGCGTGCTTCCTTGACCACGACGGTCCAGGTATCGGGGTCACTTCCAGGGCCCCGGTGCCAGAAGAGCGGGTCACCGTTCTCGTTGCGTCCGAAGCTGATGAGTTCGGCAGGTACTGAGAGCCGGTAGGGGATTTCCTCCCCGTCCTCTGCAAGTTCCCTCAGCGCCCACAGCTCGCCTTCTGCCTGTTGCTTGAGATCCAGCTGTTCCCAGGGAGAATTGGGCTGGTAGATGTGCAGGAAATCTCCGAAGCTGCCGGCGCCGTAGGTCTCGACCAGTTCCTTGTAGTCCGTCGGCAAAGGGAGCTGTAGGTCGTCCTCGATGGTCTCCCAGGCATATTCCTGGCCGCTGCTTTGGGAAGGTGGCGCAACGACCTCGCGCAGTCGCCTGATAGACATCACTTGCTCCTGTTCAACAGAGTGATCGAGTTGAATTCGCTGCCGTCTCGGCTGTGGAACCGGAACCCGTTGGATCCGTGTGCTTCCAGTGTCACCCCTCGCGGGACGAGATTGTTGCCATCGTATATGGGCTTGACCGTGTACTGGATTGTCTCGCCGCCCTCTGCCGCGCGGCGTATTTGCCCTTCGAGCCGCGCCATATTGGGAGTATTGACGGGCCGGTGAACCAGCGTGACGAGATTCTCCCCGATATCACCTGATCCGCCGAGTTGCCTGCCCAGCAGGTGACCTCGGGCGTGCGGCCCCACGGGAGGGCCGCCCTGGAAGCCGCGTGGTCTGATACGGCTGGCGGCGTGTGTGCCCTCGCCGATCATGTCGCGTGTGATCGTTGCGTGCATGGTCGTCGAGCGGCCCAGCGCGTCGGGCTCGCCGAACTGCACGCGCCCGCCCCATGTGGGGTCCGGCTCGCAGGCTGCAAGGCCGTTGGGATCAGTCCAGCTGTGGGGGTTGGTTACGTAGGCGTGGTGGTTGGGCGCGGGGACGAGACCGAGGGGGTCAGGGGTGGTGTAGCGGGCGGTTTCGGGATCGTAATAGCGGAAGTGGTTGTAGTGGAGCCCGGTCTCGGGGTCGAGGTATTGGCCGGGGAAGCGCAGCGGGCAGTCGGTAGTGACGGCGCGGCCCACGCTTGCGGCCGACGGCGGCAGCGGAGTTCCCCACAGGGTGGTGCGGTCTTGCCAGGCAATGTCGCCTTCGGTGGTGACCAGTTCCGTGGGAGTGCCGCTCAGGTCAGTGATGACGGCATGGAAGCGCGGAGTGCCGGCCGGTGTGACGCGGGTGGTCTGAGTCAGGGGGCAGTGGGTTTCGGGGGCGTAGTCCCAGGTGGTGATCTGACCGTCTGAGGCAGCTTGTTCGGCGAGGCGGGTGCCATCCCAGGTGAAGGCGAGGGAGGCAGCGGTGGTTCCGTCGTCGGCGAGGCGGTATTTGGCAGTGCGGCGGCCGAGGGGGTCGTAGGTGTAGCGCCAGGTTTCGCCCTCCGGGGTGGTGACTTGGGTGAGGCGGTCCTCGGCGTTGTAGGCGTAGGTCCAGGTGCGAGTCTGCCCGTTGAGGAGTTTGCGGGCCTTGCGGGTCAGGCGGCCTTGAGCGTCGTGCTCGTAGGTGGTGTGTCCGGCACGAGTCAAGAGAGTGCCGGTGAAGTCGTGGTCGCCGTTCGCCGGGTGGTCGGGGGCAGCCGCGTGGCTGAGGTTGCCTGCCGTGTCGTAGGCGTAGGTCTCGGTCCAACCGTGGGCACGTACACCCGTCACGCGCCCCGCGGTGTCCAAGTCGAAGTGCCGCATACCGCTGGTCAGGTCGCCGATCTCGGAGAGGTTGCCGTCGACGTAGTAGGCGTAGGTGCGGTGCTGGAGAAGGAGTTCGTCGTCGGGTGTCCGGTGGTGGGTGAGGGCTTGGGCGGTGAGGCGGCCGGTGGAGTCCCAGTTCTGGGTGAGGAGCACGTCCCTGCCCAGGCGGCGTTCGACTTCGCGGCCTGTGGCGTCGTAAGTGAAGCTGAGGTTTCCGCCGTCGGCGATGAGGGATGCGGGGCGGCCTGCTGCGTCGTAGGACCATCGGGAGACGGAGCCGGTGGGCGTGGTGCGGCTGATGCGCTGGCCGAGGGCGTTGTAGCTGTAGGCGGTGGTTAGGCCGTCCACGGTCTCGCTCAGAACACGGCCGAGCAAGTCGTGTTGCCAAGTGACAGCGGCATCGGGATTGGCGACGCGCACGAGGTGGCCGGATGGGGCGTACTCGTATGCCGTCTCCGCGCCGTCGTTCGTGGTGAATGAGGCGGTTCGGCCGAAGGCGTCGCGGGTGAAGGTGAGAGTCTCCCCCGCGCCATTGGTACGTGAGGCGAGTCGGCCCGCGGCATCGTGGGTGTAGGTGAGGGTGCGGCCGTTGAAGTCGGTCTCGGAGGTGAGGCATCCGGCCGGGTCGTAGGAGTACGTCCAGCTGAGACCCTGCGGGTTGGTGACCTGGGTGAGGCGGAGTTCGGTGTCGTACGCGAAGGCGTAGGTAGTGCCGTCGGGGTCGGTGCGAGTGAGGGGCAGATCGAAGGAGCCGTGGGTGAGGCAGGTGGTGTGGCCTGCCGCGTCGGTGTGGGCAAGGAGGTTGCCCTCGCCGTCCCAGGTCCACGTTTCCCGTGCCCCGTCGGGAGCCTCGCGCCATGCGGGATTGCCCTGGGGCGTCCAGCTCAGGCGGGTGGTGTTGCCCAGCGGGTCAGTCGCGCAGGTGACGCGTCCGAAGGCGTCACGGTCGACCGTGGTGGTATTGCCCAGGGGGTCGGTGACTGTGGTCGGTAGCCCGGCCTGGTTGCAGGTGAGATGGCGAGTGTGGCCCAGTGCATCGGTGATGGTGGTCAGGTCGCCAGAGGTGCTGTAGGCGTAGCGGGTTTCGGCACCGGCCGGGTCCGTGGTGGTCAGGAGGTTGCCGGCCGCATCGTAGGTGTGGTGCCAGGTGGTGCCGCCCGGCTCAATGACCTGGGTGGGCAGGCCCAGGTCGTTGTAGGTGGCCTGGCCGGTGGTCCCGTCGGGAAGGGTGATGCGGGTGAGGTTGCCTGCCTCGTCGTAGGTCCGGCGGGTGACGTGGCCCAGGGCATCCGTGGTGGCCACAGGGTGGTCGTAGCGGTCCCAGTCGGTACGGGTGGTCTGCCCCAGTGGGTCGGTCTCCGCAACGACCTGTAGGGACTCGTTGGCCAGATAGGTGCTGGTGTGGCCGAGGGAGTCGGTCAGCCGGGTGCGACGCAGGCCGGTGTTCGGATCGCGGTCGTAGGTGAAGGTGGAGCGCAGGTGTCCGGCGGAACCGGTTTGGGCGGTACAGCGGTCCTGGTCGTCGTAGGTGTAGTCGAAGCGGGAGCCGTTGGTGTCGATCCAGGCCGTGATCCGGCCGTGCGTGTCGTTCTCGAAGCGGAGTGGGGTCTCGCTGGCTGGGGTGGTGACCGTGTCGAGGTGTCCCGTGCCGTCGTAGCCGTAGGCGGCGAGCAGCTGATCGCCGCCGTCCGCGGCGACATCGGCCAGGTGCAGGGCGGTTATTCGGTGGGCATGGGTGGTCAGCTTGAGGCGGTAGCCGCCGCTGTGGGTGATCTCGGTAGGGGCACCGGTCTCGTCGTAGGCGAAGTTGATCCAGTGCCCGTTGCGGTCCCCGATCTCCTCCAACAGTGCCAAGCCCGGGGCGTGCTCGGTAAATACCCGGGTGTGGCCGGTGGCCGGGTCGCGGAGCTCGAAGTCGCCTGCCTCGGTGCGTCGCAGCATCTGGGGCGGCCCCGTCTCGGACTCTACGCCTGTGCCGCCCGGCTCCGGGTGTGGAAAGAGGCGCAAGGTGCCGTCCGCGCCGACGTGGACCACGCCCTGCTCGTCGAGCTCCAGGCGCTCGTCGGCGGTGGAGGCCCAGGTGGGGCCGAACCAGTGCCCGGCCCGGTAGGAAGCCTCGAAGGTGCGGGTGAAGGCCAGCGGCAGTGCGCCGGGCAGGTGGGTGTCGGCCTGCGGCAGCACCATACGGCCACTCGCCACATCCACGGGGTCCTTCTTCAGCACCCGGCACTTGAAGTCGCGTCCGAAGTTCCGCAGGCCGTTGCTGTCGCGGGCCAGGGAGGCGCGACCGGTGCCGGCCAGTTCCAGCCGGGGCACTTTGATGTCGCGCAGTGCACGGGCACCGCCCAGCGCCTTGGCGGTGCGGCCAGCCGCACCGATGGCGCCGCCCAGTAGCAGGCCGGAGACACCAGCTTCCTTGATCTCGGCGAGGTTGATGCCCTGTTGCTCGCCGAGCAAATTGCGTCCGCCTTGGGCCACCACCACATCCACGGTGATGGCCTCGATGCTGCCCATTGCGGCGGTGGCCAGTACCGTTCCGGCGATTTCGGCGACGGTTGCGGAGACGGCGACGCCCGCCGTGCTGGCTGCGGCAACGATCGCCTCGGTGGCGCCGGCCGCCGCGACCTCGCTGATGCCGCCGGTGAACAGCGCCAGCGCAGTCCCGGCGACCAGCACCGCTCCTGCGATCTCCAGCTCGTGTTCGATCTTCTTCTTCGCGTCGGCTATCTGGTCCGCGAACTTGTCCAGCGCCTTTGCCATATCCTCCGCAGCGGAGGCAACGTCGTCCAGGTAACCCTTGCCTCCGCCGTGGTACTTGCGCCAGAAAGCCTCGAAGGCGTCGATCGACTTACCCTTATTGTTATCGATGACGTCCTGGGCAGACTTATGCGTCGCGGAGGTGATGTCCTTTACGTCGTCGGCAAAGGTGCGCCAAGCCCGTGCGGCCTCCCGGAGCTCGTCCTCGTCACCCTCCGGAAACCACATGCCCGTGAGGTCCTGGACTATCTCCTTGACCTTGTCTCCAGCACTCAACGCGCACCGCTACCAGGCGAGTTGAAGCCGGAGGCGCTGGAGTGATCCGCTTCCTCGTGGTTGTCGGCCATGTCCTTCATGGACTTGTGGACGCTTTCCAGACCCTTCACCAACGCCTTGGCGGCCCGCTCGATTTGGGTGCGATGCGGACTGTAGGCACCTTCGAACTTTTTACCTTGTACGTCGTGCCCCCATGGCTCGCCGAGCCCATCGAGTGAGTGCTTCAGCTTCTCTGCTGCCTTCGCCAAGGCGGCAGACTCCGTATGGAATTTTGGTGCTTCATTCTTCAATTGGTCTGTGTCGATGTCGAAGCCGGAAGCGGCCACAGTTCCCTCCGGAGTGCCCGTGTTCAGATGCACTCCGAACCTATCCTGTTCCACTGACTACGGTGACAGGGCGTCAGGCTTCGTGGATCACAGGTCAGTCCGTCCTTCGGTGGCCTCACGGTCGTGGGCCGGTCAGTACCTGCGAGAGACCGCGCGGCCCGGTAGATTCAGGCGGGTGCATGACCGGCGATCCTTGAATCACGAATTGGCAAAGCGCTCCTAACACCGCAGGTCGCGAAGGGCGGTCTCCGCGCAGGCGGAGGTGAACCGCCTCAAAGGGTCGAAGTCCGGATAACGGGTTCGCGGTCTCCGCGCAGGCGGAGGTGAACCGAAGAAGCCGGCGCCGTGCACGTACACCAAGCTGCGGTCTCCGCGCAGGCGGAGGTGAACCTACGGCCCGAAGACCCAGGACGCGGTCTCCGGCGCGGTCTCCGCGCAGGCGGAGGTGAACCGCCGCGGTCGAGCCGTACGACGCGCGCCCCGACGCGGTCTCCGCGCAGGCGGAGGTGAACCGTGCTGGTACCAGTCCAGCCGCCGCTTGCCCCAGCGGTCTCCGCGCAGGCGGAGGTGAGCGGCCGCCGGCCTCAATGCCTGCGAGAGGCCGTGCGGCCCCGGTAGATTCAGGTGGGTGCATGACCGGCGATCCTTGAATCACGAATTGGCAAAGCGCTCCTAACACCGCAGGTCGCGAAGGGTCCTCTCCGCGCGAGCGGAGGTGAACCTTCCGCCCGCTCCTCCTCCCGGCGCTTGCGCTCGTCCTCTCCGCGCGAGCGGAGGTGAACCGGCTGATGAGTTTGGGGTCGACTCCCATAATGGGTCCTCTCCGCGCGAGCGGAGGTGAACCGGCCGTCGTCCGGATCACGGTGCGCAACCCGCTGTCCTCTCCGCGCGAGCGGAGGTGAACCAGCACCGTGGGCAACTCCGCATGGCGGAGCGCTGTCCTCTCCGCGCGAGCGGAGGTGAACCGGAGAAGGGGTGCGAAATCTGCACCCCCGCCCCGTCCTCTCCGCGCGAGCGGAGGTGAACCGGTCGGCTACAGCGTCAGCCATACGCGTTTGGTGTCCTCTCCGCGCGAGCGGAGGTGAACCGGCGCTGAGGGCCTTGTCGGCGGTCGCCTTGCTGTCCTCTCCGCGCGAGCGGAGGTGAACCGCTCCTGCGGTGGGCGCCAGGGCCCGAGCTGGCGTCCTCTCCGCGCGAGCGGAGGTGAACCGCCGGTTACCCGGATGCTTACCCCGGTGCTCTGGTCCTCTCCGCGCGAGCGGAGGTGAACCGCCGATCGCCTGGCCAACGTCATGCAAAGCGGTGTCCTCTCCGCGCGAGCGGAGGTGAACCGCGATTTTGCGCGGTTTGACCGTTGCGCTGGTGGTCCTCTCCGCGCGAGCGGAGGTGAACCGCCCGTGGGGGACGGAGGCCGGCTCAGGCTCACGTCCTCTCCGCGCGAGCGGAGGTGAACCGGTGAACGCGAACACCCAGTCCGGCAGCGTCACGTCCTCTCCGCGCGAGCGGAGGTGAACCGACAGCCGGGCGGCCTTGATCCAGTAGAGAAACGTCCTCTCCGCGCGAGCGGAGGTGAACCGGTTCCGATCAGCACCGTGCAGGCCCCGCCGTAGTCCTCTCCGCGCGAGCGGAGGTGAACCGCCGGACCTGACGTGGTGGCAGCGCCTGGCGCGGTCCTCTCCGCGCGAGCGGAGGTGAACCGCGGCGCCGCCTCACGGCAGAGGTCAAGGAGCTGTCCTCTCCGCGCAGGCGGAGGTGAACCGGTCGAGCTGGAGCTTGATGAACCGTCCGCCGAATGCTCTCCGCGGAGGCGGAGGTGAACCGCCGCGGCCGGGGCGGCGACCTCCTCCGCTCGGCGTGGTCTCCCCGCGAGCGGAGGTGAACCAGCACCGCGCCGACGGCGTCCAGGCCGATCGCCGTGGTCTCCGCGCAGGCGGAGGTGAATCGCGGGTCAGCTCCCTCACGTTGAGGAGGCTGACGGTGGTCTCCGCGCAGGCGGAGGTGAGCGGCCTTGGGCCGGTGCGTGCCTGCGAGAGATCGTGTGGCCCCGGTACATTCAGGGCGGCATGATCGGCGTTCCTTGAATCACGAATTGGCAAAGCGCCCCTAACACCGCAGGTCGCTAAGGACCTCTCCGCGCAGGCGGAGGTGAGCCGGTGACGTTCAGTACAACGGCCTCTTCAACCTCGTGCTCTCCGCGCAGGCGGAGGTGAACCGAACCACGCAATCATGGGCCTTGTGATAGCGGCGTCCTCTCCGCGCGGGCGGAGGTGAACCGCACACGCACTGACCTCGTCCAAAGGCCGGGCCGTCCTCTCCGCGTGAGCGGAGGTGAACCGGGCATGTCGGAGGTGCGCGCGGCCACGAACGAGTGCTCTCCGCGCGAGCGGAGGTGAACCGACGTAGCGCCGCATCAGAACCTCGCGCTGACTGTCCTCTCCGCGCAGGCAGAGGTGAACCGGTCGGCATGTCTCCGAACGAAGCCCAGTTCCTGTCTTCTCCGCGAAGGCGGAGGTGAGCCGCTCCAGCCGGCCTTCATGCCCGGGATGGGCATGTCCTCTCCGCGCGAGCGGAGGTGAGCGGCCGTCGGCCTCAATCCCTGCGGGAGGCCGTGTGGCCCCGGTAGATTCAGGCGGGTGCATGACCGGTGTTCCTTGAGTCACGAATTGGCAAAGCGCTCCTAGCGTCGCAGGTCGCGAAGGGTCCTCTCCGCGCGAGCGGAGGTGAGCCGTCCGAGACCCGGATGCAGATCAGCCGGGGCTCGTCCTCTCCGCGCGAGCGGAGGTGAGCCGGCGCGGATCTCATCAGGAGCCGAGTCGCGCACGTCCTCTCCGCGCGAGCGGAGGTGAGCCGGGCGCTGCTACAGCCGGTACCGCGATTCAATTGTCCTCTCCGCGCGAGCGGAGGTGAGCCGACGGTGAGGATCTCCTCCCCGTACTTGTCGCCGTCCTCTCCGCGCGAGCGGAGGTGAGCCGTCGGCACAGTTGGGGCGGATGAGCTGGTTGCTGTCCTCTCCGCGCGAGCGGAGGTGAGCCGTCTCTACCGGTGTACACCGGGCCGCTGCTGCCGTCCTCTCCGCGCGGGCGCAGGTGAACCGCTGTACGACTCCATCGCCGGCCCCAGGGGCTGTGCTCTCCGCGCGAGCGGAGGTGAGCCGATGATGTTCCGGACAAGGCCGTCGAACGTCTGGTGCTCTCCGCGCAGGCGGAGGTGAGCGGCCGCCGGCCTCAATGCCTGCGGGAGGCCGTGCGGCCCCGGTAGGTTCAGGTGGGTGCGTGACCTGTGTTCCTTGAAGCACGAATTGGCAAAGCGCTCCTAACACCGCAGGTCGCGAAGGGTGGTCTCCGCGCAGGCGGAGGTGAACCGTCGCGGGCGGGCTCTTCCTCGCCGCAGGTGACGTGGTCTCCGCGCAGGCGGAGGTGAACCGGCGATCGACCCCACCGGGAGCGCCGCCGCGACGTGGTCTCCGCGCAGGCGGAGGTGAACCGACGACCGTCAACCTGTCTGCCGGATTCCAGCAGTGGTCTCCGCGCAGGCGGAGGTGAACCGTTCGTATTCAGCGCGCCCTGGCCGCTGCTGTAGTGGTCTCCGCGCAGGCGGAGGTGAACCGTGACATCACGTGCCGGAAGATTGCCGGTAGAAGTGGTCTCCGCGCAGGCGGAGGTGAACCGGTCAACGGTATCGACTCGTACGCCCGGCTGTAGTGCTCTCCGCGCGAGCGGAGGTGAACCGGCACAGCGGGAGGCCAAGGAGTCGCTGCGCAAGTGCTCTCCGCGCGAGCGGAGGTGAACCGGAGCCGTGGACGCCTTACCGGGCGTACATGCCGTGCTCTCCGCGCGAGCGGAGGTGAACCGTTCAGGCGCCGGACGAGGTCTCCGGCGAGGGTGTGCTCTCCGCGCGAGCGGAGGTGAACCGGCGAGGACGTCCTCGTCGAAGACCCCGACCTCGTGCTCTCCGCGCAGGCGGAGGTGAGCCGTTGGGCCCAGGGTCCGAGTGGTCCGTCTGGCCGTCCTCTCCGCGCAGGCAGAGCTGAACCGAGGTACATCTCAAGGCCGAACGAGTTGTGAATGTGCTCTCCGCGCGGGCGGAGGTGAACCGACGACGATCAACGTGGTGACCGGGCTGGTGGCATGCTCTCCGCGCGAGCGGAGAACCGGAGACCGCCGATACTCTGGTGTCGGCCGAGCGGTGCTCTCCGCGCAGGCGGAGATGGGCCGGAGGCGCACATCGGGTCCCGCCTGATGTACCAGTCCTCTCGACGCAGGCGGCTGTGAGCGGTCGCGTGGGCCGGTCAGTGCCTGCGAGAGGCCGTGCCGCCCCGGTAGATTTGGACGGGTGCATGACCGGCGCTTCTTGAATCACGAATTGGCAAAGTACCCCTAGCGTCGCAGGTCGCGAAGGGGGCTTTCCGCGCGAGCGGAGGTGAGCCGTGGGAGAGCTCTGCATCTCCGGCATCGGAGTCGGGCTTTCCGCGCGAGCGGAGGTGAGCCGTCGCTGAGCAGCGCGCGGATTCGCGTGGACGCGGGCTTTCCGCGCGAGCGGAGGTGAGCCGGTGCGGTGTTCGCCGCGCAGGGCGCAGGCGGCGGGCTCTCCGCGCGAGCGGAGGTGAGCCGGTGCGGTGTTCGCCGCGCAGGGCGCAGGCGGCGGGCTCTCCGCGCGAGCGGAGGTGAGCCGCGGAAGAACATCCTCGTCCACGAGCTGTGCCAGGGCTCTCCGCGCGGGCGGAGGTGAACCGCTGGTCCAGGGCATCCCGGGTGTCGGCACCAAGACCTCTCCGCGAAGGCGGAGGTGAACCGATGGCGGCGGCCTTTGACCGGCACTTCGTACGTCCTCTTCGCGCGAGCGGAGGTGAACCGGCCGGGCAGCACGTCGACGGACGAACGCGGGGATGCTCTTCGCGCGAGCGGAGGTGAACCGATGTACCCCCGGCCGGGGTCGCGCTCGATCTGGTGCTCTCCGCGCGAGCGGAGGTGAACCGCGCCTCGCCCACGACGGCGTCCTCACCCGCCAGTGCTCTCCGCGCGAGCGGAGGTGAACCGGACGCTTCATGACCGCTGTACGGGGCAAGCTCGTGCTCTCCGCGCGAGCGGAGGTGAACCGCCGTCGTCCGGGCCGAGTGCGGCGCCGGCCGGGTGCTCTCCGCGCGAGCGGAGGTGAGCCCAGGCGTTGGCGCTTCACGGCCTTCTGGCCCTCGTGCTCTCCGCGCAGGCGGAGGTGAACCGTGGACCTGCCGGACCCGGACCTGATCGAGTGGGTGCTCTCCGCGCAGGCGGAGGTGAACCGGCCGCTGCTGCCGCGCCGGCCACGCACCACCAGTACTCTCCGCGCGAGCGGAGGTGAACCGTCGCAAGGCTTGAGCGCCTGACGGGGCTCGCCAGCCTCTCCGCGCAGGCGGAGGTGAGCCGCTCCACGGGCTGGAAGCGTGACGACGGCGGTGGCCTCTCCGCGCAGGCAGAGGTGAGCCGGCGGCCATGCCGGGAGCCCCGGACCAGGTGTTGGCCTCTCCGTGAAGGCGGAGGTGCCGGCCTGGAGCGACCTCCTCGCCGCGCACCCGGGCGTCACCTTCACGAAGGCGAGCCGGCCCGTACGGCGAAGCGGAGCGCGGTCTCCAAGTGCTCTTCGCGCGGGCGAAGGTGAGCGGTCGTGGGTAGGCCAGTGCCTGCGAGAGGCCGTGCGGCCCCGGTAGATTCAGACGGGTGCATGACCGATGTTCCTTGAATCACGAATTGGCAAAGCGCCCCTAACACCGCAGGTCGCGAAGGGTGCTCTCCGCGCGAGCGGAGGTGAACCGCTGGAGACGTACGGCGCGGCCCGCGCGGCCGCGTGCTCTCCGCGCGAGCGGAGGTGAACCGTTCCGGCCGGGAGCAGCATCGGGCCGGATTGTGTGCTCTCCGCGCGAGCGGAGGTGAACCGTCGATATCACTCACTGCTCTCACCCTTCACCGGTGCTCTCCGCGCGAGCGGAGGTGAACCGTAGTCGGCGCCGCCCGGCGTCCTGCGGGACCCGTGCTCTCCGCGCGAGCGGAGGTGAACCGATGCGCGTCTCCGCGACGACGCGCCGCGCCAAGTGCTCTCCGCGCGAGCGGAGGTGAACCAGCTGCGGCTCGGCTCGAAGAAGTCCGTCGTGCGTGCTCTCCGCGCGAGCGGAGGTGAACCACCAGCAAGGGGGAGGCGGCGACACAGAGCGTCGTGCTCTCCGCGCGAGCGGAGGTGAACCGCGGCGGAGCAGGTGAACCGCGCTCTCCGGGCTGTGCTCTCCGCGCGAGCGGAGGTGAACCGGCACTGCGAGCACTGCGGTACTGCACGCACGGGTGCTCTCCGCGCGAGCGGAGGTGAACCGATGCAGTGCGCCAACTGCGGTGGCTGGTTCGGGTGCTCTCCGCGCGAGCGGAGGTGAACCGGTGAACTTCCCCGCCAGTGACCAGGCTCGGAAGTGCTCTCCGCGCGAGCGGAGGTGAACCGGCGGCCTCGCCGGGTGGGCGGGGCCGCCTTCGGTGCTCTCCGCGCGAGCGGAGGTGAACCGGCGCGGTGCGCCCTGCCAAGCGGACAGGCCGCGTGCTCTCCGCGCGAGCGGAGGTGAACCTTCGCCATCGAACTCGTTGAGAACACCGGCGAGGTGCTCTCCGCGCGAGCGGAGGTGAACCGACCTCATCGAGCCGGACGTCCGACTCCCACAAGTGCTCTCCGCGCGAGCGGAGGTGAACCGGGCTGTGGGTAGCTGGAGTTGCTCAGGCGACGGTGCTCTCCGCGCGAGCGGAGGTGAACCGTTCCAGGACCTGGACGCAAATGCGCGGACCGCGTGCTCTCCGCGCGAGCGGAGGTGAACCGGCGCAGGAGGCCCGTGAACGGGCTGAGGTCATGTGCTCTCCGCGCGAGCGGAGGTGAACCGGAGGTCGGGCGCTGCGCGTCCTGCCAGCAGCCGTGCTCTCCGCGCGAGCGGAGGTGAACCGCGTCGACGCCCGACGTGACGGTGTGGTGGATGGTGCTCTCCGCGCAGGCGGAGGTGAGCCGGCCGACGACCGCACCGAGGGCTACCGGCCCGAGTGCTCTCCGCGCGAGCGGAGGTGAACCGGAGCCGTGGACGCCTTACCGGGCGTACATGCCGTGCTCTCCGCGCGGGCGGAGGTGAGCCGTTGGGCCCAGGGTCCGAGTGGTCCGTCTGGCCGTCCTCTCCGCGCAGGCAGAGCTGAACCGAGGTACATCTCAAGGCCGAACGAGTTGTGAATGTGCTCTCCGCGCGAGCGGAGAACCGGAGACCGCCGGTACTCTGGTGTCGGCCGAGCGGTGCTCTCCGCGCAGGCGGAGATGGGCCGGAGGCTCACATCGGGTCCCGCCTGATGTACCAGTCCTCTCGACGCAGGCGGCTGTGAGCGGTCGCGTGGGCCGGTCAGTGCCTGCGAGAGGCCGTGCGGCCCCGGTAGATTCGGACGGGTGCATGACCGGCGCTTCTTGAATCACGAATTGGCAAAGTACCCCTAGCGTCGCAGGTCGCGAAGGGGGCTCTCCGCGCGAGCGGAGGTGAGCCGCTCCTGGCCGAGATGGGCTTCGAGCTGGACGAGGGCTCTCCGCGCGAGCGGAGGTGAGCCGTACATCTCCGCCGCGACCATGTACCGGCTCAGGGGCTCTCCGCGCGAGCGGAGGTGAGCCGACGGTGGCACCGATCAACCCGGCCCTCCTCGAGGGCTCTCCGCGCGAGCGGAGGTGAGCCGTAGAGGTGCCCGGGGGCACTTCAACTTCTCTCGGGCCCTCCGCGCGAGCGGAGGTGAGCCGGACCCGATGCGGCTCAGTGACAGGACTAATCGTGCGGTTACTCGCCATCTGACTCTGATCACCTGGCGCAGATACACATCGCGCGGGGCCGAGTGGTGGAGACGGACGTTGAAACGGTTGATACTGATCTCCGAGACCTCGCTTTTGAAAGGCAGCTTTCCACGCTCCGTGCCGCCATATCGCACGTCCGGCTTGCCAACGTCTTGGCCGTCGACGCAGCGGGCACTGGAGAAGACCTTGTTCACCTAGAGCCGGAAGCCAACGCAGACGGGCGACTTGCCGACCCACACACTGTTCAAGGATAGCCACCTGATAGGACGCGGTCGGCAATGTGGCATCTGATTCGCCGACTATGGGCGGAGTCCGGAGTAGTGCCAGCGACGCAAGGCCAACGAGGCGGATGATGCGGTGACGATTTCGCTCGGCGGGATCACCGTCCGCTTTGGTAGCTAACAGTGATGCACAGCGACGCCCCGACCCATTCCAGATAGACGGGCGGCCACTACGTCGGCACGGTGAACAAGTGATTGCGCATACTGGTATCAGACCTGCTCTGCCCCACACGCCCACTGCCACGGCGACTCCCCTACGGTCGCCGGCAACTCGTACAGAACAAGCACACGGGAGCCGCACCTCGCACCCGCGTAGCCATGGCGAAGAGACTCCTGACCGGGGGCTCCAATCTCTTCACGTCTGCCAGTGCGCCTTGTAGAAGGCGTCGCGGATTTCAGCAGGCACTCGGCCGCGGTCGTTGACCTCGTAGCCATTTCCCTCGCCCACGCGCAGATCCTTACAGCATCCTCTCCAACCTTGACCAAGCGCTTAGCTGCCCACCCCTTTGCCCCCTCATCCTTCCGGGCCGCCTTGACGGAAGGGCCGAAAGCCCCGAGCATCCACCTGTAGGGTTCCGGGTTCGAGGACGACCTCATACGACACACCCTTGAGAGCGAAGGTGTGGGTAGCGGCGTCATACGCCTCTTCGCCCATGAGGTCGCCCGTGAAAATGGCGACAATCCTCTGCACCATGAGGAAATCCTAAGGCCGCAGGGTAGCAGCGGACACAAAGCTCACTAAGGCGCACTGCAGATAAGCTATCCCGCCTCTAGCGCCCCTCTGAACGCCAGCCAGCCCATCCCCAAGAAAGACGTTAAATGGCGAGCCAACTCCGAAAATCGAGCCTGCAGAGCCGCTCGACGCCCGAGGCCACCCGTTCCCCCAATCCAGGTCACACGAAGAACATCGTGACGCGCCATCAGATATATCTGACGTATCGTCAGGGAAGTCAGCATTGAGTCAGCATGCGTCCTGCCAGAGGTGGCGACAGGTGGCGACACATGCACATGCACCAATCCGACCTGCACCACCTCTGAGCTGCAAAGATGCTGACCAACCCGCTACACCCACAACACGGCCACCAACCTGGTGCCAATGGAAGCCGAATGGGTATCGAGCCCAGCACCTGACCAGCTATGCATGCCTGCACGCATAGCTGGTCGCAGGCGGTCGTGTCCACCACGCCGGCCTCGCCCACTACAGGCTGTGGAGCGACGGTTACCGCGAAAGGCAACGACCACGGTCATCGCCGGGCCGGCGTCGCGCTGCTCCTGATCATGTGCCTGGGGCCCAGGGACTGTCACCGTCTGGGCGGGGCCGACAGCCCTGTCCCCGCAACCCGGATGGCTGACAACAAGATCCGGACCATAGACGGACCAGCACGCTGTCGTCGGCGGCCAAATCCTTCATTTCAGCAGGTCAGCATCGCTATGAGCCTTGTACCACCAGCAGACGAAGAACCTGCTGGTGGTCTTCTTCCTGGCCTACGGCAGTCACGCAACGTAGCTCACAGCGTCGCATCGATCTCGCTTCCAACGACGCCCTCATCCCGCTGTACATGGCTTCCCTGGGGAGAATCTGGGGAGTTTGGGCGGCGCTGGGGAGCGCGTGGGGAGAATCGACTGCGTAACGCGGCACGAACCTGAAAGCCCCTGAAAGTTCCATCTCCGCAGTTCAGAGACACGCATGACCGCATCACCCCAGGTCAGGGCAACTAGGTAGACGACTTCATGATGTAGGTACCGAGGTCGTCCCCCTCGACGATCCCCGGGAGCGAGCCGCCCTCACGCAAGGGCGTGACATAGCGGGTCGCTGTGACTTCGTTCAGCATTGCTCAAGTCTCCACGACTCTTCCGCCGCATCCTCCACGGGAGCGCCCTGCGGGCCCACCGCGCCGACGCCACCGCGGCGGTCCCGCCCTCACGAGAGGTGCTGGAGGGAGAAGGCCGCCGTGTAGCCCGTGCCGCTTTCCACGCTCGCCCACGCGACCGAGCCCAGGGCGCTGTACGGGGCGATATGACGGTACGGCAGGCCGGTGATGCCGGCCATGTGCGGGGCGATGGTCCGCATGACCGGTACGAAGCGGAATATCAGGAGCGTCTGGCCGGCGCGCTTGTTCATCAGGGTTTCGGCCCGCTGCCACGCCGAGGCGGGAATGCGGCGGCCGAGCTTCGCGGTACGCAGGCGCCTGCCCAGCAGATGACCGGTTCGGTGGCCGAGAGCGTCGCCGATCATGACGGCGCCGGCGGCGACTGCGATGACCCCCGCCAGGTGCAGGCTGCCGGTGCGGGCCAGGGCGCCCGCGGTGAGCATGAGCACGAGGGTGGGGATGAGGGCGCCCACCAGCAATATGGATTCTCCGATGATTGCGGTGGCCAGCACCGCATAGGCGGCGACAGGGGGAATGTCGCTGAGCAGTTCGGCGAGGCTGCCCATCGCGCTAGCTCGCCAGAGGCGGTTGGGCGGTCACCATGTCGGAGTGGTGGACGGCGTCGAGGGGCCGGCGCAGTTGCCATACCGTCGCGGGCGGCAGATTTCCCCAGACGGTCCAGCAGCCGGTCGCGTAGCGGTGGTGGTATTGGTTCAACAGGTTTTTGACGTCGCGTTGCCGGCGGGCCTCCGGGCGGGATGCCAGCAGGGCGCGGACCCAGCGGCTGCCGCAATAGGAGAAGTAGGTGAGCGTGCCTCCGGGGCGCAGCAGATCGAAGTAGCGGCCCATGATGTCGTCAACCTGCCGGGGGGCGAAGTTGGAGAACGGCAGGCCGGACACGATCACGTCATAGCGGCGGTCCGTGGCGAGCTGTTCGACACCTATGTTGTGGACGCGCACCCGCTCCTGCTGCTCCCGCAGCTGCGGGTACCCGCGAACCAGCTCACGCAGGTGCGCGGCGAACTGGGCGTTGTTCTCCACGATGTCCAGCCGGCTTCCCCGGGGTATTCGGGGCAGCAGAACCCGTGTGACCGAGCCGGTACCCGCGCCCACTTCCAGGACGTTCGCACTCCGCGGCGCGCGTTCCAGTAACGGGTTGGCCAGCAGGTTGGCCAGCGACTTACCACTGGGGGCGACGGAACCGACCGTGCGATGGTTCCGCACCGATTCCACCAAGAAGGTCCATCCTTCGGTCGCACGCCGGGTCCGGACGCGACCGTGAGCAGTGTTCTCATGCATGAGGAAAGGGAATTCCTGTGAGGGGGCGAAGCAGCCGCGTACGGCGAACCGCCCTTACGGAAAAGGGAGTCAGGTCTCCATGACAGGGAATCTCGACCGGCGAAACCCTTTGTCTTTACCGGGCCGTGAAAGGGAAAAGTCAGGAGGGTGTGCTCAAGCGAGGTTTTCGCCGGGCAGCGGGTAGGCAGCGGTCAGCGCGTGATCTCACGCCGGGTGCGCGGATTCGGCGTGCCCCGCGATGGCCCGCCGTGCACCACCGCGCCGGGGGCGGCGGAGGGGCGTGGGGAACCCGGAACGGCTGCCGTGCAGGACATGGCGACTCCTGGAGGAGGGGCGGAGATGGCGACGTCCCCATCCTCGATGGCACATGTCAGCGCCGTCCTCCCCCACAGGGCCCCAAAGCCGGACGGTCCTGGAGTGCCACCACGGGCCCTCGGCGTCATTCTCTGGAGGGACGGCCACCCACCCTGAGAGCTAGGGGTGTCCCTGGGATCGGCCGGCTGTCGCGATCAAGACGTGACCAGGGCGGTCAGCCCGTAGTCCAGCTCCGAGCCGTCGACGAGCAGCGCCTCGACGGTGCGGGTGCCGGGGTCGATGTCGGCCACGATCCCGTGTCCGACGTAGCGGGGGTAGCCCGAGGCGCCGGTCTCGCCCGTCGCCTCGACGACTGCCGACCGTACGGCTGAGTCCTCCACGGAGGCACCGCCTCTGTCCTCGACGTGCTCGGGGACCAACAGGATCGTGAAGCGCTGCGGCTCTCTAGTCACGCTCCGTATTTAAGTGCCTGCGGCACCCGCCGTGGGACAGGCGCGCGGCACCGGGTCGCGCAGGTGGGCGTTCCCCAGCCCGTGGCCGGCCCCGGCGGGTCAGGGGGAGGCGTGGGTGACCGGGCAACGGGCCCGTGGCGTGGCAGGGTGGAGGGTATGTGCGGTCGATATGTGTCCACCCGCCGTCCGGAGGATCTGGTCGACCTGTTCGACGTGACGCGCTGGGACACCGATCAGGTGCTCGGGCCGAGCTGGAACGTGGCCCCGACCGATGACGTGTGGTCGGTGC
This sequence comes from Streptomyces sp. NPDC001219, assembly GCF_053597915.1. NCBI lineage: Bacteria > Bacillati > Actinomycetota > Actinomycetes > Kitasatosporales > Streptomycetaceae > Streptomyces > Streptomyces sp. NPDC001219. Next base: position 76,274 of record NZ_JBSFJF010000012.1, read on the forward strand.
TGGAGCGCGTCGAGCGCGACACCGGCGAGGTCACCCGGCAGCTGCGGCCGCTGCGGTGGGGGCTGGTGCCGTCGTGGGCGAAGAGCCTGAACACCGGCGCGAAGATGATCAATGCCCGGGTGGAGACGGTCGCGGAGAAGCCGGCCTACCGCCGGGCCTTCGCCAAGCGCAGGTGCCTGCTGCCGGCGGACGGGTTCTACGAATGGCAGGCCGTCGCGGCGACCGGGACGGCCAAGGCCCGCAAGCAGCCGTACTTCATCAGCCCCGAGGACGGCCAGGCCATGGCGCTCGCCGGCCTCTACGAGTTCTGGCGCGCCCCCGACACCGACGAGGCACCGGGGGCATGGTGGACCACCTGCACGATCATCACCACCGAGGCCACCGACGCCGCGGGACGCGTCCACCCCCGTATGCCGCTCGCCATCGCCCCCGCCGACTGGAGCGCCTGGCTCGACCCCGCCCACGAGGACCCCGGCGAACTCCGCGCGCTGCTCACCGCGCCGGCGGCCGGCCACCTGGACGCCCGCGCCGTCTCCACCGCGGTCAACAGCGTCCGGAACAACGGGCCTCACCTCCTGGACGAGGTCGCCGAGGCCCCGTCCGACGGCTGACCGCCGACCGCTCGGCGCGGGGGCCCGGTCTCGCCGCCGGTCCGCCGGGGCACGCCGGTCGTGGCCCCGCCTTACAGGGTCTCGCCGGGGATCGACAGGTAGGTCTCCTGCAGGCGGCGCAACGCGGGGTGGTCGGTGGTGAAGTGAGTGTCGTCGATCGCCGACAGGGGCCGGACCCCGATGCCGGTGTTCGTCGCGAAGGCGGCCGCCATGCCCTTGGCCTCGTCCAGGGTGACGGTGGCGACGCGGTGGGCGGCGTGCTGCTGGAGCAGCGCCATGGTGACACCGGGCAGCACGGGGGCCTGTGGCCACACGATGTCGCCGTCCTGGTCGACGAATCCGACGTTCCATGTGCCGCCCTCGGACACGAGGCCGTCGCGGCCGACGAACAAGGCGTCGCCGAATCCCGCGAGCTGAGCCGTACGACGGGCGTACTGGGCGCCGAAGAGGCCGCAGTGCTTCACCTCGGGCAGGTCTCGCTCGAAGGGCACGCTCTTGGCGCGCAGCGGCTCCGGAGGCAGCGCGCCGGCGGCGCGGACGGACACCATGAGGTGCGGCTCGTCGGCGTCCGCCGGGCGGCCCAGGTCCATCGTCGGGTCGTAGACCGTCACGCGGACGACGCAGGGGCCGGTCCTCCCCTCCAGGCTCTGGCGGATGTACGCGCGGACGCGTCCGGTGTCCACGCTCGTGCCCCACACGATCGCGCTGTCCCGCACGAGGCGTTCCATGTGCAGGGTCAGGCCACGGATGCTGCGGTCGGCGTCGACGCGCAGGGACGTGAAGTGGCCGAAGCCGGTCAGGGCGAGGGGGAGCACGTCGTCCGTGGACACGGGCTGTCCGTCAAGAATCACCATGCGGCCCAGCATGACAAGGGCAACGGGGCGCCGCCCCCGCGTTCGCCGTACGGGGACTGCGTCTCCTCGTGAACCGGCGGCCTGTACTTGTGCGTAGCTTCTCCGGATTCCGGGGCCGCGTCCGTCGAAGGGAGTGACGGACGGCTGCCGTCAAGGGTGGGTGCCGCGCCCTGTCCGAAAGGAGTCCCCGGAGGGTGCGTCGGGGGTTCCTTGGGAACGGGGTGCTGACCTGGAGCTGACGGCCAGGGGTCGGGTGATGCCGTTCGATTCCGGGCGGGTCGGGGTGGGGGTGACATCGACCGGAAGACGTCAGGGGTGAATACGGGACAGGCGTCGCATGGTTTCGGTCAATTCTGTAAACCATGGGATTTGCTGCAGGTCAGAGCGGATTTTCTGGCAAGTCAAGCTTTGCGTATATCTGTTGACAGCGGCCGAGTGCCGCTGCGACCTTGTCTTCGCCTCGCCACTCGAACGGTCGGTCGTCGCGTTACGGCCCCCGTCTGGCGCTGGCTCGGTTCATGTGGTCCAGGAGCCGTCGGCGGACGTGTTCCCGGACCGGAAGAAAACGGGGGGCCAGCCATGTATCGCAGCATGCACACCAGAAAGACCTTGTCGTGACCCTGGTGGTCATCGGTGCCAATCCGACGGTCGCGCGAGCGGCCGAGGCTCTCCCCGGTGATCTCCTTCATGTACAGCTGCCCGGGGCCCCGGCCCTGGACCGGAACGGCGGGCGGACGGCGGGCACCCGGCAGGTGCACACCGTCGACTTCCACGACCGCGCCGCCTTCCTCACGTTCGTCGACGAGGTGCTCAAGCCGCTGTCGCCCACCGCCGTCGTCTCGCTGACCGAACTCGGTCTGGAGCCCGCGGCCGTGGCGACGGAGCGGCTCGGCCTGCGGGGGGTCGCCCCCACGGTCGTCCGGCGCACCCGCGACAAGCTGGAGATGCGGCGGGTCCTCGAACGGCGGGCGCCGCAGCTGAACCCGGCCTTCGCCTGCGGCGACGACCCGGACGCGGTGGCCCGGCTGTTCGCCGGGCACAGCCCCGTGGTGGCCAAGCCCGTCAGCGGCGTCGGCAGCAACGCCGTGGCCCTGCTGGACCGTGCGGCGGACCTGCCGGCGGACCGCCGGACCGCCGGCACCCTGCTCGAAGCCTTCGCCGGCGGGCTGGAGTTCAGCGTGGAGACGCTGTCGGCCGGCGGCCGGCACACCGTCGTCGGCATCGCCCAGAAGGGGACGACGGGCGGCTTCGTCGAGGTCAGCCACATGATGCCGCCTCCGGCGCTGGACGCCGGCGGGCGGGCACGGGTCGAGGAGGCCGTCGGGCGGTTGCTCGACGCCCTCGGGCTGGCGGACGGGCCGAGCCACACCGAGGTCAAGGTCGACGGCGACCGCGTCATCGTCATCGAGACGCACAACCGCCTCGGCGGCGACGGCATCGCCGACCTGGTGCGGCTGACCACGGGGATCGACTGGCGGGTCGCCGCCCTCGGATGGGCGGTCGGCGCGGGAGTGCCGCGCACGTCTGTCGCGGCCCCCGCCGCCGCGACCGTGTTCTTCACCGCGGCGCCCGGCACGGTCACCGACGTCGCCCCACCACCGTCCCTGACCCACGGAACGATCGTGGAGTGGGAGGTCACCGTGGAGCCGGGCGACCCGGTCCGCCCGCTCCGGTCCTCCACCGACCGCCTGGGCATGGCCGTCGTCACCGCCGCGGACACGGCAGCGTGCCTGGCGGCGGTCGCCGAGCTGACGGCGCTGCCCGTCGTCACCACCCGCCCCGACGTCACCGTGCCCCTGGCGCGCCGCGTCGCGGACGGCCGCTCCACCGCACGGCCCGAGGCCGCCCGGCCCGGCAGCACGGCCCCGCCGAGCACCGCCGCACAGCCCACGCCCGTCGCGTAACACGCAGCAACACCCACGCACTTCGGTCCGGGCCACCCGGCCCCAGGGCGCCCCGGCGCCGCTCACAGCCGCACGTCTCGCCTCGCTCTTCCCACGACTCGACCACGCCCTGGGGGAACCATGTCCGTCGACAACGCGCCGATTTCCTACGATTTCCACGGAGATGAGCCGTTCAGCACGCCGTTCCAGGAGATCAGGCCCGAGGAGATCCACATCTACCTCGACCTGGACACCAAGGTCGGAAAGAACACCTGCGGACAGAAATGTACGCACTGTTGGTTCGTCAACTACGAGAAGGTCTACGACAAGTCGTTCGCCATGGAGGAAGGCCCGCGGATTCTCGCCGGACTCCAGTCGCACGGCTACCACGTCTACCCGCGGTACGTGGACAGCTTCGCCTACGACGGGGCGTTCATGCGCCTCTACGGCCCCGCCAACAACCGTGAGTTCAGACAGGAATCCGACCACAAGCCCACCGAGACGATGGAGAAGGGCGACGCCTGGACCAGCGGCCGCCCGCTGCTCGCCGACAACTACCTGGAACTCCTCGACCTCGCCCGGGTCAACGGCTACGGCACCATCTCCATCACGTACCACGGCGTCATCGACGAGAACCTGGCCGTCATCGACGACGGCAGCTACCCGATCAAGGGCGTCTTCAGCGGGGCGAACACCGAGGAGGTGCTGCGCCGGATCGACCACTACAACGAGCACCACCGCAGCACGCTTCCCGCGGACGCCGACCGGTCGGATGCCTTCCGCGTCAACATCGGCGTCACCATCGGCCGGCACAACCACGGCCGCCGGTCCCTGGAGCGCTACGCCCACTACTTCAACAAGCTGGGCGTCGACACGGTCCGCTTCAACAACTTCTCCGACCACGGCGGCCGGCACCCCGAACTCCAGCTCGGCTACGAGGAGATCGAGCAGGCCTACCGCGACTTCAAGTGGCTGCACGAGAACGTCGAGCTGAACTTCCAGCTCGGGGTGAGTGAGGACTTCGGGACCTTCGGCATCAAGGCCATGGGGTTCCCCGGCCATGTCGGCTGGTGCCGGGCCGGCCGGCAGCTGTTCGCCGCCATCCCCACCGAGGTGAGCGTGCTGTCGGAGTCGGCGGACGGCCGCCGCGAGAAGATCGGCGACATCGTCGGCTGCGTCAACACCTTCGAGCCGCACCTGGGCACCCTCGTCCGCACGGTCGCCGACGGAGGCGAGGACGTCCGCTACGACCTGGAGTTCGACCACGCGGCCATCGAGGCGTTCACCACCAAGCGCCTCACCGGTGTCTACAAGGACGGCTGCTTCGCCCGCGAACTCGCCCAGGAGCAGCAGCTGGTCTCCCGGGTCCCCGCACGCCGCCGCCTCCCGCTCGTCGAGACGACGGGCTGAAGGAGAACACGCACATGCCGCACGTCCTCGTCTTCGCCAAGACGCCCTACGCCAAGACCCCGTACGACCGCTGGCTGGCCGGCTCCGGCGTCGTGCCGGTCATCCTCACCACCACCGAATTCGCCGCCGGATACGGCCACTTGCCCCACGTGCACGCCTTCGACGACTACGACACCAACCAGCTCGTCGAGAAGACGGCACTGCGCCTGGCCCGCGAGCACGCCGTCACGGCCGTCTTCGCCCGCGCCGAGGCGGACGTGGTACGCGCCGCACAGCTGCGTGACCTGCTGGACCTGCCGGGTCAGCGGACCGCGAGCGCCCTGGCGTTCCGCGACAAGGTGGTCATGAAGGACCACCTCGCCGGCGGCCCGGTGGAGGTTCCCGCCTACCGGCCGCTGGACTCGGCCTACACCGCCCTGGAGTTCGTCGCCGAGCACGGCTATCCCGTGGTCATCAAACCGCTCTCGGAGTCCGGCTCCCTGGGCGCGGCCATCATCCGTGACGAGGCGGAGCTGGACGCCTACCTGGCCCGGCCGTGGCGTGGCGCGAGCGAGATCGAGGTGTTCGTACCCGGGCAGATGTACCACGTGGACGGGCTGGTCGTGAACGGCGAGGTGGTGTTCGCCCACCCTTTCCGCTACCTCAACGACTGCCTGTCCTTCCGGGCGAACGACTGGGTCGCCAACCTCCCGCTGACACCCCAGGACCCGGTGCACGACCGGCTGCTCAAGGCGGCACGGGCGGTGCTGGCGGAGCTGCCCACCCCACCGCACACCGCCTTCCACGCGGAGCTGTGGATCACCCCCGACGACCGGACGGTGTTCTGCGAGATCGCCAGCCGGACCGGCGGCGGGATGATCAGCTCCATGGTCCGGCACGCCTTCGGCATCGATCTCGACAAGGAGTGGCTGTACGCCGAATGCGGCCTCCCCAGCACCCTGGGCACCCCCGCCTACCGGCCCACCGGCGCCCTGTGCATCCCGCCGTCGAACGGCGTGCTGACCCGGCTGCCCTCCGGTGACGAGCCGGCGTGCGTCAAGGAGGCCGCGCTCACCGGCGGGGTGGGCCAGGAGTTCCACGGCGGGGTCAAGTCCGGTCTCTTCCTTGCCGGTTACGTCGTCGGCGGCGACACCGAGGAGGACGTGGCGGCCCATCTGGAACAGGTGGCGGCCTGGTTCGCCGACCGCGCCGAGTGGTCCCCCGCTCCCATGGGAGGCACCCGATGAACGAGCCGGTGCCCGGCGCCCTGCCGGGCCCGCTGGTCGGTACGGACTGGGTGGCCCAGCGACGGGGCACCCCCGGGCTGGTGGTGCTCGACGCCTCGATCGGCGCGCACCGCGACGCCGGCGAACGGATACCGGGGGCACGGCCCTTCGACATCGACGGCGCGCTCTCGGACCACTCCGGTCCGCTGCCGCACACGATGCCCGGCGCCGGGCACTTCACCCGGGAACTGCGGGCACTCGGCGTGGACAGCGGCGACACCGTCGTCGTCTACGACGGGGCGGGCCTCTACTCCAGCGCCCGCGCCTGGTGGATGCTGCGGGCCATGGGCCACGACCGGGTGTCCGTGCTCGACGGCGGCCTGCCCGCCTGGCGCGCCGCCGGACTGCCCCTGGAGACCGGCGCGCCCACGCCCGCCGCGCGCCCCGGCGACTTCACCGCACGGCCGCGTCCCGGTCTGATCGTCGGCGGCGACGAGGTCGCCGCGGCCCTGACCGATCCGGCCTCGGCGGTCGTCGACGCCCGCACCCGCGAGCGCTTCGCCGGCGCGGCCGCCGAACCCCGCCCGGGGCTGCGTCCCGGCCATATGCCCGGAGCGCTCAACCTGCCGTTCGGCGAGCTCCAGCGGGACGGCCGGATGCGTCCCGCCGCGCAGCTGCGCGAGGCGTTCGCCCCGCTCGCCGGGGAGCGCCGGCGCCTGCTCTTCACCTGCGGTTCCGGCGTCACCGCCTGCATCCTGGCGCTGGGGGCCGAGCTGGCCGGATACGACGACCTGGCGGTGTACGACGGGTCCTGGAGCGAATGGGGTCTGCCGCGCGCGGACCGGCCGGTCGTCACCGGTCCGCGGGGCGGAGGGCCGTCGGCATGAGGTCCTCGCTCTCCGCCAAGTGGCAGACGTTCAGGGGGCTGTCGTCGAGCCTCAGGTCGCTGATCGTGCTGTCCTTCGTGGTCGCCCTCGGCAGTTACATGGTCACCCCGTTCATCGGTGTCCTGATGGTCCAGGCGGTGGGCCTGGACGTCCGCCTGGCCGGTGTGCTGGTGGCCGTCGCCACGTTCATCCAGTTCGGCGGCAGCATCCTGGGGGGCCTGGTCGTGGACCGGCTCGGCCTGAAGCGGACGATGGTCGGCTCCCTCGCCCTGCGGACCACGGGTCTGCTCCTGCTGGGGCTGGCCGTGCAGGTCCCCTGGGTCGCCTACCCGGCGGTGGTCCTCGTCGCCGCCGGTCCGGCGCTCTACCTCCCGGCGAACAAGGCGTACATCGTCACCTGTGTCTCCGACGAGCTGCGGCCGCTGTTCCTCGGCGTCAGCAGCGCGGCCCTCAACGCCGGGATGGGGCTCGGGCCGCTGCTGGCCGCCGTCCTGATCGACGCCGATCCGGTGGCGCTGCTCCTCGGCGCCGCGGCGCTGTTCGGCCTGATCACCCTGGCCCACCAGCTCACCATGCGGCCCCTCGCCCGCCGCCGGGACACCCCGCCGGGCGGTGTCACCGCCGACGGGCCCGCCCCCGCCGGGAAACTCCGGTCCCTGCACGGCGCCCTGCGGCCGGTGCTGTTCACGGCCCTCGCCTTCTACCTCTACTTCTTCTTCCAGAGCTTCCTGGGCCTGTACGCCGCGGGCGTGCACAACATCCAGGTGCTCGGCTGGGCCATGCTCGTCAACTGCGCCATGATGGTGGCGCTCCAGCCGCCGCTGTCGGGATGGATCGCGCGGGCCGACTACCGCCGCCTGGTGGCCGGTTCGTTCGCCCTGATGGCTGCCGGGACGGCCGTGATGTCGCTGGGGCACACCGCTGCCCTGCTCGGCGGCACCGTGCTCTTCAGCCTCGGCGAGGTCTTCCTCTTCCTGCGCTGTGACCTGGAGATGGTCGACCGCCTGCCCAGCAATCCGGCTTTCGCCTTCGGCGTCCAGCGGCTGACGGCGGGGATCGGCGGCCTCCTCGCCGGTGTCGTGGGCGGCTTCCTCTTCGCCCACTACGAGAGCGCACACGACCTGGGCATGTTCTGGATCGCCGTCGCCGTGCAGTGCGCCGTCGCGGCCGCCATCGCCCTGGTACTCGGCGGCCACCGGACCGCGGCGGCCGCACCGCAGGGCGAGACAGCGGATCTGGAAGTGGTGTCATGACCGGCGAACCCTCGATGGAGACCCGGTTCGTGCACGCCGGGTCCGACCCGCGGCAGCAGCACGGCTACGTCAACCCGCCCGTCCACCGCGCCTCGACGGTGCTCTACGAGGACGTGGCCGCGATGGACGCCTCGCAGGCCGACCCGTTGAAGCGCCGGATGCCGGTATACGGCCGCTTCGGCACTCCCACCGGCCGCGCCTTCGAGACGGCACTGTCCGACCTGGAAGGCGGGCACGCCGCCGTCGCGACCTGCTCGGGGCTCGCGGCGCTCACCACGGCGATCCTGTCCTTCGTCCGGGCCGGCGACCACCTCCTCGTCAGCGACTCCGTCTACCTGCCCACCCGCAAGTTCTGCGACTCGCTGGCCGGTCTCGGCGTGGAGACGGAGTACTACGATCCCGGAGTGGACAAGTCCATCGAGGACCTGATCCGCCCCACCACCCGTCTCGTCTGCCTGGAGTCACCCGGCTCCACCACCTTCGAGGTACAGGACGTCCCCGCCGTCACGAGCGTGTGCCGTAGCCACGACGTGGTCACCGTCATCGACAACACCTGGGCCACGCCCGCCTTCCACCGCCCCCTGGAGCTGGGCGCCGACGTGGTCGTGCACTCGGCGACGAAGTACCTCACCGGTCACGCCGACAGCATCCTCGGGGCCATCGTGTGCACCGAGGACACCTACCCCGCGGTGCGCGCCACGGCGATCCGGCTCGGCCAGTGCGCCGGCGCGGACGATGTCTATCTGGGCCTGCGCGGGCTCCGTACGCTCGGCGTCCGGATGCGGGAGCACCATCGCCAGGCCGTCGGCCTCGCCTCCTGGCTGCGCGAACAGGAGGGGGTGCGTGCCGTGCTGTACCCGGCGCTGCCGGGCGACCCGGGGCACGAGCTGTGGAGCCGCGACTTCACCGGCGCCGCGGGCCTGTTCGGCCTCGAACTCGCCCCCGGGCCCGGCAAGCCCGCCGTGGACGCGCTGCTCGGGGAGCTGCGGCTGTTCGGCCTCGGGCACAGCTACGGCGGCTACGAGAGCCTGATCGTGCCGGCCGATCCGGTCACCCACCGCCTCCCGGGCACCTGGACCGGCCGCGGCCCCCTGCTGCGCCTGCACGCCGGCTTCGAGGCCCTCGACGACCTCAAGGAGGATCTGGCCCGGGGGCTGGCGACCCTGTCGGCCCATGCCCGGTCGTGACGTGCCTGACCGGGCCCCGCCCACGGGGCCCGGGAAAGGCGCGCCGGACCTCAGCGTCGGCGGACGACCACCGTGCGCATGACCTTGTCCGCGAAGGTCTGGCCCTTCGCGTCCCAGGCCGGCCACAGGTAGCCGATGCTGCACGCCGCGCTGTCCAGCCCGTGGCAGATCCGGCGCAGCAGGACCAGACCGAAGCCGAGCGGCCGGCCGGTCTCCTCGCGGATGAGCTGGATCTTCATGGCCTTCTTGCCCGGCGACGCGCCCTTGCCCTCCTTGACGAGGATGACGATGTTGGCGACGACGGACCACAGGAAGGCGAGCCCCCACAGGACGAAAATGAAGGGGATAATTTCCTGCTTCGCGGCGTCCTTGCACTCAATGTCGAGGTATGCGCAGTCCGAGTCCCATGTGTGCCTGAGGAGCATCGAGACGGCGACGATGATGATCGGCACCAGGACGACGACCAGGAAGTCGATCAGAGTGGCAGCGACACGGGCACCCCAGCTCGCGTACGCACCGTGCCAGCCGGGCGCTATCCCCTGCGGCTGCGGGTAGCCAGGCCCCTGCGCGAACTGCTGAGGAGGGACGTACGGGCCGGGCTGCTGCGGGGCGCCGTACGCCTGTGGGGGAGGCGGCGGCTGCGGGTAGCCGTACTGGGCCGGCTGCTGCGGAGCTCCGTACGGGGCCTGCGGCGGCTGCTGGCCGTAGGGATTGTTCGGGTCGCCGAAGCTCATCTGTGCCTTTTCTCCGATGTGTTCAGTGGGAACGATGCGGCGCGCCCCGGAGGAGAACACACGATGCGCTGGCCCACCCCCGCGGACACCTGCGGACTACCTGAGGATCTTTCTGGTTGTGCCGTGGTTCTGTCCAACCGGACCCCGGGAGGAGGGGGCGTCGTTACCGGTCCCGGAACCAGCTCTCTACCATCCGGAACGTGGAGCAGCCGTGCGAGGTGCGCCGGCTCTTCGCGGGTGTCGATGAGTGCGTCGATCTCGCGGCTGTGGAGTACTGCGGGCGCACGCAACTCCTTTTCCAGCAGTCCAGCTCGCCGCGGGAGCCGAGTTCACCGTGGTGGACTCCTTGAGTTCACGGACCCCGCCACATGAGATGACTTCTCAGGAGCGCGCGTCAGAATTCGCTGCCCTGCCGGGCCAGGTGATCTCGTAGTACCTCAGGCGTTCGTCCTCCGCGACCAGTTGCATGCCGACGGCGGTCATGACGTGCTGGGAGGCGACGTTGTCGTGGTCCGTGTCGCCCTTGACGCAGGTGATGCCGTGGGCGCGGGCGAACGTCAGGAGTGCGCGGAGTGCTTCGGAGGCGTAGCCCCTGCCGTGTGCGGAGGGACTCAGGCCGTAGCCGATCGTCACGCTGCCGTTGTGGTCGGCGGGGCCGTGAAAGCCCAGACCGCCGATGGCCTGTGCGCGGTCGCGGAGCCGGATCTCGTAGGCGCCGAACGGCTGGGGGTTTCCCGTGCCCGCGCAGACGCTCAGGAAGCGCCTGGCTCCGGCGGCGTCCCCCGCGGTGGGGTAGTCCGGCGCCCACCGCGCATCGCCGTCCGGCTCGCCCGCCACCAGTCGTTCCGCCTCGCCGGGGCTCAGCGGATGAAGGATGAGCCGCGCCGTCACAAGATCGTCCATGGCGTTGGAGTATCACGGTGGACGGGCGGATCGCATGCGCATTACCTGGCCGGCCCGTCCCCGGCCCACACCGTCATCCAAGGGCACCGCGTCCGTGAGCGCGGCGTATGAGCCGCTCGGTATGGCGCGGTGCCCTTCGGCGGCGCGGGGCGTGGCTACTTCGCCCGCTCGATCCACTCGCTGCCGCCCAGCGGGTAGTCGTAGCCGGGGCGTCCGGCGTTGGCGCTGGTGCGGAACGGGGCGCCGTTGTTGTTGATGTGCACGGTGCCGTGGCGGTCACCGCTGGACCAGTCCAGGGAGAGGTCCCAGCGGACGTCGTGCGCCTTGGTGTGGGCGTTGATGTAGAAGACCTCCGGGTCGGACTCGCTGATCTTGTACGGGAAGTCGCGCTGGCCGTTCTTGACGGTGACCGTGGGCCTGCCCTTGTCGAGGTCGACGTCGAAGGACTTGGTCTCGACGTTGCCGCCGCATCCGACGCCCATCGAGTAGTCGTTCCAGCCGAGCGGGGCGCCCTTGGCGACGACGCGTACGTGCAGCGCCTCCAGGACGACGGTGTCCTTCCGGGTGCCCTGCACGGTCAGGGCGACCCGCTGCTCCCCCGAGGAGACCGCGCCGTACGCGGCGGCCCACCGGGGCGCGTCCTGCTCGCCGGCGGGCGGGCCGACCTGCTCGGGCTCACTGTCGACGAGGAAGTGCTGGCTGCACGGACTGTCGTAGACATAGGGGCGGGTGCCGACGTTGACCGGTACGCCGCCGTCGTGCTCGGGGGCGCCCCCGCCCTTGCGCTCGACCGACGCCGACTCCGAAGCCGAGGCGGAGGGTTCGCCGGTCTTGGCGCCCCGGGACGGGGAGGGAGCGGCCGAGGCGGACGGCGGCTTGTCCTTCGCCCGGCCGGTAGCGGTATCCGTACCGGCGGGGATGCCCGCGGTCCCGGCTGCTCGGTCGGCCTTCCCGTCGTCGCCCCCGCCGCCGGCGGACGGCAGGTTCACGGCGAGCACGACGGCTCCCAGAACGGCGGCCGCGGCGACCGAGGCCAGGAGCGCGGTGCGGTGCCGACGGGGCCGTACGGAAGCGGCCGGGACGGTGCCGACCGCGACCGGTTCCTCGCTTCCGCCGGACTCGCCGCGCTCAGCGCCCTCGGACGCCGGCCCCGCCCCACCACCCGTCACCTCGGGCGGCCCACCGCCCGCATCGGCGGCGTCCCCCACCCGGTCTCCGGCACCGGTCACCGCTGCTGCGGGGGCCGGCGCCTCCGCGGACGCGCCGGCCCCCGCACCGCGCGGCGCCGCGTCCGGTCCCTTCCGCCTCCGCGCCGCGTCCGCCAGAATCCACCGCCGGTGCAGCTCGACCAGTTCCTCGGGGCTCGCCCGGCACACCCGGGCGAGCCGCTCGACCGGCGCGTAATCGACCGGCACCGCACTGCCGTTGCAGTAGCGGTGCAGCGTCGACGTACTCATGTGCAGCCGTTTGGCGAGCGTGCCGTAGCTCAGCCCCGAGCGTTCCTTGAACCCCCGCAGCAGCTCCGCGAACGCGTCCGCATCCCCGCCAGCCCCTGTCGCCCCTGTCGCACCGGACACCGTTGTTCCCCTCCCCGCGTGGCCCGACGCGTCCCGTTCCCGCGTTCCAGGCGTCTTCATTTCCCCCGGTCACAGCCCGCTTACGCGTTCCAGCATCCCCAACTGCCCGGTATGCGTGGCCGCTGGGACGAATCACCCCACATGCTCCGGACATCCAAGCACCACACCCACCGCACCTCCGAAGGGGCTCACCGACATGTCCAGCTTCCGTACCTCCCGCGCCCGGGTCCTGACCGCAGCCGCGGCCGGCGCGCTCGCCGTCCTGTCCCTGACGGCGTGCGGCGACGGCTCCGGCGCCCGTAACGAAGGAGCGTCCGCGAAGGCCTCCGGTTCCTCCCAGGTAGACGCGAAGTCCGCGTCCGCCGGTTCACAGCCGGTCGCGAACGCGCCCCTGACGAAGACCTCCGCGGCCGGGATCGGCACCTCCCGCACCGGCGCCAAGGCCACCACCTGCCAGGGCTCCAACACCAAGACGGTCGCTGCCCCCCTGACCCGTCCCGTCAACCACATGCTGCTCACGGTCACCAACACCAGCCGCAGCACCTGCTACCTCTACGGCTACCCGGCCGTCCGCTTCGGCGAGGCCCAGTCCGTGCCGCCGGTCATCGAGGCGTCCCACCCGCAGGCCGTCGTCACCCTCAAGCCGGGCGAGTCCGGCTACGCCTCGGTGAACCTGTCCGCGACCGACGGCAGCGGCTCCCACGGCCGTACGGAGAAGTCCCTGACCGTCTACTTCCAGGGCCCCTCCGGCAATGGCAGCGTCGGCACCGGCGCCCGCCCCTCACTCCCCGCCAAGGGCGTCTACATCGACGACTCCCTCAAGGTCACCTACTGGCAGCAGTCGATGGACGACGCCGTCATCTGGTAACCACCGCACGTCTCCGCGCCGTTGTACCGCCGGCCGGCGGTACAACGGCGCCGCGGTCGCAGCCAGGCCCGTCAGGCGCGGGCGGTGCGGCGCCGCGTCAGGTCTCCTCCTCCAGGCGGATGGCCTTCCTGAGATTCTCGGCGGCCTGACCACCGCCCTTCTGCTCACGCTCCTCCAGCAGGGCCGCCGCCAGGGCGTCCAGCTTGCGCTGGACGGCATGTTCCGCGCGCAGCTCGGAGTTCTTCAGCAGAGCGAGGAGCAGCAGGGTGACCGCGGCCATGAGGTCGCCGGTCACCACTTGCCACTCCAGGGGCAGATGCGCGAGATGAACGGCCACGAAGAGGGCGACCAGGGCCAGACAGATGAGGAAGAAGGCGGGCGAGCTGGTGAACAGCGAAGCCTTCTCGGCGAACTCGGCGAACCGGCCTCGCTTCTCGCCGCTTCGGCTAGCGGGGTGGCGTACGGCCATGGCCTTCGTCCTCTTCTTTCAGCGCGTGCGGGGAGCGTCGCTGCTCCGTTCGGGCGAGTTCCCCGGTCTCCCGGCTCCCCATGACGTCGCCGACCGGCCCGCCCGCCGGCAGCCGCGGCTGTTCCTCGGGACGGGGTGGACCGGGCTCGCGGGCCTTGTGCCGCCGCCCCCACACGAAGGCCGCGAGCAGCAGGGCTACCAGGGCGAGGCCCGCGATGACGAGCAGCAGATCGCCCGTCCCGTCGGCGGCGGCCAGTTGTCCGGGCAGGGTCAGCGGGGATGCGGACATGGTCACAGTCTCCATCCGGGCCGGTTACCCGACGAGGCGAGAGCTACCCGCACGGGGCGGACCGCCGTTGCCGTGCGGTGCCGGGCCGTCGTGCCGTCCCGGGCGGTGAGCGGCCCGGACGTCGGACCGGTCGGCTCACAGATGTCGCGCCGCACGTGCATGGGGCGTGAACTGGAAGGTGCGTCGTCGCGGCCCGCCGATCCACCGGGCCGTGAGCACGACAGCCACAGGAGCGCGACCGAGGAGCTGCATCATGCCTGCGGGTTCGAGCAAGAAGCGTGAGCGTCAGTACGCGCACATCAAGGAACAGGCCGAGGAACGGGGCACCTCCGAGAAGCGGGCGAAGGAGATCGCCGCGCGCACCGTCAACAAGGAACGCGCCCGCTCCGGCGAGGCGAAGTCCGCGAGCAGGGCCTCCATCCGGGACCCGAAGTCGGCCCCGCAGCGCGGCGGCGAGCGCTCCCACAAGGGACCGGTGAGCCCCACCAGGGACCAGCTGTACGAAGAGGCCAGGAGGAAGAACATCGATGGCCGCTCCCAGATGAACAAGGAACAGCTCCGCAAAGCCGTCGGCCGCTGAAGCGACGTGCTCATGCGGTCACGGGGCCACGCCCCTCGTCCGCCCCGCCCCGCCCGGCCGTGGCGTGCACCGGTCCGTTTCGCAGCAGTTGCCGTGGCCGCGGTCCGGGATCACAGTGAAGACAACACTCGTGCGAGATCGGAGTCGTGATGGTCGTTCTCGGCATCATCCTTCTGGTCATCGGATTCGTGACGGGGCTGGCCTTCCTGTGGACGATTGGCATCGTGCTCGTGGCCATCGGCGCGATTCTGTGGCTCCTGGGCGCGACGGGGCACGCCGTCGCGGGACGGAAGCACTACTGGTAGCGCCGACGGCGTTCCGCTGTCGGCGGGAGCC
Source organism: Streptomyces sp. NPDC001219 (assembly GCF_053597915.1). NCBI lineage: Bacteria > Bacillati > Actinomycetota > Actinomycetes > Kitasatosporales > Streptomycetaceae > Streptomyces > Streptomyces sp. NPDC001219. The sequence continues at coordinate 91,320 of NZ_JBSFJF010000012.1, forward strand.
GCTGCGGAGCGTGCCGAGGACCAGCTGCCCGCCGACGGGTGCCCGCTCGAGGTGAGCGGGCACCCGTCGGCACATCCACCTCTACTGACCCGGCACGTCAGCGGAGAACGGGCGGGCCGTGGCGCCCTCACGGCCCGCCTGCCGGGTCACCTCCCGCAGGACCGCGGCGGCGAGGGCCGCGTCGAGTGCGCCCACGCCGGTCAGGTCCGCCAGGGTGACCGCTTCGTCGGGCCGCTCCGAGGGCTTCTCAATTAGAAGGCCGAGGGGGGTGTCAGCGGTGGCGGTGACGGTCCCGGCGCGGACGGCGTGGCCGAAGTCGCCGTGCTGCAGACACTGCTCGTGGTCGTCGGTCGCGATCAGTGCGGCACGGCTGAACAGCTCCGGGGGAAGCTCGTTCTTGTGGGGCATGTCGGTGCCGATCCCGGTGATGTGCGCGCCGTCGCGGACATGGGCGGCGTCCAGGACCGGGGCCGAAGCGGGGGTGGTGGTGACGACGATGTCCGCGCCGGCGGCCTCCTCGGCCGAGGCGGGCCGGGCGTCGTGCCCCTGGGCCCGGAGCTCCTCGCACAGCGCTCGGACGCGGTGCGGGCTGCGGCCGTGGACGAACACCCTGCTGATCGGGCGGAGTCGGGTGAGCCAGGCGACCTGGAGCCGGGCCTGTTCTCCGGTGCCGAAGACGGCCAGGGTGGTCGCACGGGGACGCGCCATGGCGTGGGTGATCAGCGCGCCGGCGGCGGCGGTGCGCCACGCGGTGAGCAGTCCCCGGTCGTCGAGGATCGCCCGGACCTCGCCGGTCCGGGCGCTGACGACGCAGACCAGGCCGTGGTTGGAGGGCAGGCCGGCCGCGGGGTTGCGGTAGAAGCCGGTCGCGATCTTGACGATGAAGTCGGGGGCACCGGTGACCCAGCCCGCTTTGACGTGGCAGTCCCCGTCGGCGTCGGGGAACTGCAGGTGCAGCGGCGGTGGCACGGTGGTGCGGCCGTGGGCGTGGGCGATCAGCGCGTCGCGGACGGTGGCGAGGACCAGGTGCGGGGTGGCGGCCCGTTCGATGGCGGCGGCCCCGACGACGGGCCGGGTCACCGGTGGGCCCGCATCCACCGGGTGAGGGCGGCCAGGCCCGCTTCCGGGTGGGCACGGCCGATGCCGATACGGAACCGGTCGGTGGGGGTGGGGGTGAGGTCGGAGCGGTAGATGCTCGCGGGCAGCAGCAGGACGCCGGCCTCCTCCACGAGGCGGGTGCAGAACTCCTCGACTCCTTCCGGGCCGAGGTAGCGGGGGTAGGCGACACAGCCGCCGTCCGGGGCCTGCCAGGCGAAGTCGTCCGGGAACTCGGCGAAGAAGGCGTCGAAGAGCGGAAGGTTCCCGGCGATCAGGGCCCGGTTGCGGTCCCAGAGCGTCGTACGGGCCTTGAGCGCGATGCGGGCCAGGACCTCGCTGGGGGCGGAATTGCAGATGGTGGTGTAGTGCTTGGCCCGCTCCAGCCGGGAGAGCAGGGCGCGGTCGCGGCAGGTGATCCAGCCGATCCGCAAGCCCGGCAGGCCCAGGGACTTGGAGGTCACGTTCAGCGACAGGGCGCGCTCGGACAGGTCCGCGGCCTGCGGCAGGGTCCGGGCCGGATCGCGCTCCAGGCCGCGGTAGACCTCGTCGCTGAACAGGTGGATGCCGCGCTCGTCACACAGCCGCGCCAGCTCGGTGAAGCCGGCGGCGCTGATGACCTTGCCGGTGGGGTTGTTGGGGAAGTTCACCGACACCACCCGGGTGTTCGGCCGGATCGCCGCCCTGATCCGGTCGAGGTCCAGGGCCCAGTCGCGGTCCGGGTCGAGGGCGACACCGGTGACCTCGCACAGCGCCAGCGGCACGGTCTCCGCCGCCTGGTAGTTGGGCGTCACCACCACCGCGTGGTCACCGGCGTCGAGCAGCACGTTCATCGCCAGGTACAGGGCTTCCTCGGCGCCCGCGAAGCAGAGGACGTCCGCGGCGTCCGCCCGCTCGTACATCTGGGCGATCACCTCGCGCAGGGCGGGATCGCCGTAGGTCTCGGTGTAGCCCAGCGACAGGTTCTCGAAGGCGGCCCGGTCCCGGTCGTCCGCCAGGGCGAGCACCTCGGAGAGCGTCATGGTCTGTACGTCGGAGGCGGTCATGTGGTGCCGCGCGGTGAACTCCCAGCGGGAGAAGTACGTTTCCAGCCGGAAGTCGGGCAGCCGGGTCATCGTGCTCGGTCCTTCGCGTCGGGGGTCCGGAGTTCGGCCAGCAGGCCGTAGACGGTGGATCGGGAGACCCGCAGCGCGCCGGCGACCACCGGGGCGGCACGGCGTACGGCGAAGACCTTGGCCTCGTCCAGCCGGGCGACGACGGCCAGGCGGTCGGCACGGGTCAGCCGCTCCACCGGCCGGCCGCACTCGCGCACGTAGCCGCCGACGATGTGCTGGACACGCTCGCTCCAGTCCTCCTCGAACAGCGGCTCCGGCCGGGAGACCGACGGTGCGCCGAAAGCGGAGAGCACGGCCGCGGCCTGCTCCAGCGGCGTGCGGTCGAGATTGACGCACAGCACCGCCGACGCCCTGCCCTCCGCGTCGCGCAGCACCGCGCTGACCGAGGACAGCCGCCGGCCGTCCGCCAGCAGCTTCTCGTACGGCCCGAACACGTCCCGGGCCGACGGATCGAGTGCGTCCAGCTCACCCAGCAAGGACGGGTCCCCCGGCCCACGCGAGCCGGTCGGATTCCAGATCGCCAGAATCCGGTCGCTGTCCGGATCATGCAGGACCACCTCGGCGTACGGACCGAGCAGCAGCGCCACGGCCTGGCACGCCGGTCCCCACATCCGCACGCGAGGGTCGCTGCCCTCCTCCACGGCTTCCATGTCTGGACTGTACGTCCAGACTGGACTAAAAGTCCATCTCCTTCAGCAGGGCGGCAGGCCCGCAGGTCATCCCCTCGTCGAGCGCGCGGATCGCCGCAGCGGTCTCGATGCCGTCGTCGTGCAGCACATGGCGCAGGCGGGTGATGTCGACGTACGCGGCGTCGAGGGGGTACGGGACCAGGCGGGAGAGCGCGGTGCAGTACTTGGCGATCGAGGACCGGCCCGGGATGAAGATCGACAGTTCGTCCCGGGCCTCGAAGGTCTGCACCTCCAGATCGCCGGGCAGCGCCGCAAGGGTGCCCTCGTCCGCCGTGACGGGAATCTTCACCAGCCAGGACTCCTCCTCGCCCGCGACGGTCCGCCGCCGCTGCTCCGGGGTCTCGTTGGCCAGGGTGTACCAAGGGGGCCCCGGCACGACGGCCCCGCAGGACTCCACGGTCCTGACCACGTCCCGCGCGGTGGCGGCGATGGCGGCATCGACCTCGTCCCACGCACGCTGGTCGCACACGACCGAGGTGCCGGGCACCAGCTTCGAGACCACCGTCATCCCGGGTGTGTGGCACCGGCGCACCTCCGGCCACGAGGCGAAGAACCTGCGCGCGTCCCTGATCGCCTCGTCCTGGGCCTGCCGCAGGCGCTCCACCTCCGCACTGTGCTCCTGCAGCAGAGCCGGGGCGGTGTCCGGTTCGCCGAGAGCCCGCCGGACGAGCTTGACGCTCATCCCCGTGCCGCGCAGGACGGTGACCAGCATGGCCTGTTCGGCCTGCTCCAGCAGGTACGAGCGGTAGCCGGTCTGCTCGTCGACATGGGCCGGGACGAGCAGACCCTCGGAGTGGTAGTACCGCAGCGTCTGTGGCGGCAGATGGCACATTTCGCTGAATTCGCTGATCGACAACATGACGCCATGGTCGTCGTTACAGCAACTGCAAGGTCAAGCCCCCGGGGCCGGTAGCCGACGGCCGGCTCTCAGAGGTGCCAGCTGAGGGTGCCGCTGTGCGCGGACAGCACCACCAGCAGCACGAGATCGACGGTGCCGAAGAGCAGGCCCAGGGAGGCGCGCAGGCGCCGGATGGTCCCGCGGCGGAGGGCCGCCGCGCCGAAGAACAGGGCGCACGGGCCGAGGAAGAGGTTGAACACCAGCAGGCCCAGCAGCCCGCAGACGAACGCGGCGACCGCCATGCGGTCGGCCTGAGGGTGCGAACCGGTCTTCAGGGGAATCCGCAGCGACGTCATCGGCCGGCTCCCTTCGTCGCGCGGCCCGCCTTGTGGCGCTCCCTCGCGAAGAAGACCGCCAGCCAGGCGGTGATGGCGATGCCGGCGACGACCGTGACGGGTACGGGGACGTGCCCCGCGGTCCCCAGGAGTGCGCCGAACAGGAACAGGGCCACGACCAAGAAGAGCATGATCCGCCTTTCCGTAGGGGTCGGCAGGGTGCCGGCATCGGGACACCGGCGAGCTTGAGGCTCCTGCTGGTGACACCCGCTACGCCCTTGGAGCGGTGCCTTGTCCCGCGTACCCGGAACGGCCGCTTCTAAAGGGGCCGTCCCCGGCGTCCGCCGCCCTCCCCGGTCCCGCCGCCGGGTCTCCCCGCCGTCCGAACCAGTCGACACACAGCACCAGGGAGTCGTCCGGTGAGGCGGCCTCGCGGTGTGCGGCCAGGTCACGGAGTACGGCACGGGGCACGTCGGCGGCCGGGAGCAACCGGCCGACGTGGATGGTCCGGGCCAGGGCGCGCTCCACGTAGGCCTCCCCCCGCGGGGAACGCGCCCCGTACACGCCGTCGCTGACGATGAGCAGCCGGTCCCCGGGCAGTACCTCGAACTCCTGCGGCTTGTAATGGGTCTCCTCGAACATGCCGAGCGGCATCTGGCCGTCGAGTTCGATGCGCTCGACGGTCCGTCTCCGCAGTCGCCACAGCTGGGGCGAACCGGCGTCCACGGCCTGGACCCGGCCGTTCGCGAGGTCGAAGCACAGCAGCAGGGTGGACACATGGGCGGCGCCCCGGTACTGGGCGTAGACGGCCTGGTCGGCCAGTGCCGCCTGGTCCTCGATACCGATCCCCGCCCGGCGCGCGTTGCGCAGCGCGTTCACGGCGAGATGGGTGAGCATCGAGGCGGCGACGCCGGTGCCCGTGCCGTCGGTGACGGCGAGGGTCAGCTCGTCGGCGTCCGAGGCCCAGTCGTAGTTGTCGCCGTGGCTGTCATAGGCGGGTTCGAGCTGGGCGCCGATGGCGTACTCGGCGGCGGAACAGGCGCTGGCGGGCAGGAGTTGCCACTGCATCTCGGCGGCGAGACTGAGCCGGCTGAGGCGTCGCGCCCGCCGGTAGACGTCGGTGTCCCGCTCGGCCACCAGGAGTTCGTGGCCGAGCACACCGGCCGCGTGGACGAGGTCGTCGACGGCTTCCGGCAGGGACCGCTCGGCGGGCAGCCGTACGGTGAGAATGCCGGTGCGTTCCCCGCGGACGGTCACCGGAAGGTGGTGCTCGACGATCCCTCCCTGCCGGGTCCGGCTACGGGGTTGCTGACTGCCGAACGCCCTGCCCTCGGCGCTGTTGGCGACGGGGACCGGTACGGCGGCCGTTCCCGCCGTACCGAAGGGGGCCAGGGCCGTCGCCCCGTGGTCCGCGAGCAGCAACTCCACCGAGAGCGCTCCGTAGCCTTCGGCGAGTACCTCGCGAAGCGTGTCCACCAGAGCGTGCGGGGGCGAGGCTTGCAAGGCGCGTGCTACCCCAAGGCGTTGAGTCACGGTCTCTCAGGCATTCTTCGTCCGTGGACGAGGGCAAAGGCGGGGGTCGGCGGGGAACCGCGCCGCATGACGGAACAGGGTGGCCAAGGCTCCCGTCACGGTGGCCTCTTGGCCCCCGTGAGCGCGGAAGGACGGGCGCCCCGCGCACAGTTGCACCCGCCGAGGCAGGGAGGTGGGGCGGGAGACGGCCCGGTGCGTTCCAACGCGGCAGCCTCCTCCCCACTCGCACAGGAGGTGACGGCCCACGCTTCGTCGGCGGCCACGCTCATGTTCTGTCAGCGCGCGCGGCGGATCTCAGGCCGCTTCCGGTCTCAAGCCACGCCAGGCGCAGCCGCCTTGCTCCGTGACGAGAACAGATTGTTGCCTTATGGCGAATGTTGTCAAACGGCAACTATGGCTTCTATTCTGAGGGAGCTAGTCACGTGTCGTACGGACGGACCGGGAACGACGCGTCTCTCTCCAGCCGTCAGCCCCTACAGCGAGGTTCACCGTGCTGCCCCAGCCCAGTGGAGGCCGACCGATAGCGACGGAGAGAGTCGCGTGGCGCGGCCGGGACGCGCTGGTCGTCGCTCTCTCGGGACCGCTCGATCTCGACACCGTCGGGCCCCTCGAAGAATCCCTCGGGGCGGCGGCCGAGGACGGCAGCGCGGCAGTCGTCGTCGACCTCTCCGCGGCCACGTTCGCCGACTCCACCACGGTCAACGTCCTGCTGCAGGCGCACACCGCCCTGGGCCCGGCCCTGCGCCTCGCGGCCCCGTCCGCCTCACTGCGACGCCTCTTCACCATCACGGGACTGGACACGGTCCTGCCGCTCCACGAGTCCGTGACGGAAGCCCTCGCCGCCGGGTGACGGAGCAGGGCCGCGGCACCCAGGGCCGGGCCGCGCCCCGGGCGGCGTTGCCGCCGCTCCGCACGGCGCCCCGCGGACCGCGCTCAGCGCGCCAGGGCCGCCCGTACCGTCTTGCCGCCGGAGGACCCCGGGATGACCACGACGTCGAGAGCCAGGCTCTTCACCAGGGGCCATCCGAAGCCGCCGTTGCTGCCGGACAGGTCGGGGCGGCGCTCCTGCGGATGCGCGGAGCTGGGGTCCTCCACGGAGACCTCGATCCGCTCGCGGTCCGCGCGCAGGTGCACGGCCGTGACGGCACCGGCGTGCCGCAGCGCGTTCGCGACCAGCTCGGAGACCAGGAGCAGCACGTTCTGGGTGGTCCCCGAGGAGGGCTCCGGGCGGAGCAGCGCGGCGAAGTGTCTGACGACATCGCGGGCGTCCGCCGCGGAGTCCGGGTGGCAGACGCGGTAGGCCGACGGTGACGGGTGGTCGTCAAGCACGAGCTGGTGTTGCATGGTGTTCTCCTCCCGCTCGGTGGGGGCCCGTTCTCGGCTGCTGTTCATGACGCGTCTGCCCAGACATTCGCTCGGGAAAGATGGCGTGCGGCGTACGGCCGCCGTGGCGTGGAGAATTCAAGGCCGTCACGTCAGGGAGGTGCTCGGGGTCTTCGCCGCTCGGCGGACGGCCAGGGCGAGCGTGTCGTCGGGATGCAGGATGACCGTGTGCATGTCCTTCGCGACGGCGCCGGGGATCTCCTGCACCGGCCGCCGGGCATGGGCCCAGGCGCTCTTGACGAGCCGCGCCTCGCCTTCGATCGGATCGCGCCGGCTCTCGGTCAGTCCGTCGGTGTAGAGCACGAGCAGATCGCCCTCGTGCAGCGTGTCCTCCAGCACGGTCTCGCTCCCGGGGAGCGGGAAGCCGATCCCCCGGCCGCGGACCTCCAGGTAGTCGGAGGTCCCGTCGGCGCGTACGACCAGGGCCGGCGGGTGACTGCCGTTGGCCAGGCGGAGTGCCCCGGTTTCGGGGTCGATCCGCGCCAGCAGGACGGTGGCCATGGTCTCGGGGTCGAACGGCGCGAGGATGTCGTGGGTCCGGGCCACGATGGATTCCAGCGGGTGGCCTTCGAGGGCCAGGGTGCGCACCGCGTGTGTGACGTTGAGCGCGCTGCGGGTACTGCGCACCCCGTGGCCCAGCGCGTCCACGACCGTGATGTGCACCGTGCCGTCGGGAAGCAGGAGCCAGTCGTAGAAGTCGCCTCCGGTGGGGGCGTCGGTGTCGGCCGGGGCGTAGTGGACGGCGAATTCCAGACCGCTGACAGTGATCGGCGGGGGCCGTAGCGCGTCCTCCAGCTCCCGCAGGATCTGACCGTGCGCCCGCCGCAACCGCTCGTCCCTCTCCTCCAGTTGGATGTAGAGGGCGAGCACTCCGCTGTTGGTCTCGGCGAGTTCGTCCTTGAGCCGGTGCAGTTCGGTGGTGAGGGTGTCGACCCGGGAGAGCGCGGCGCGGAGATCACCTTCGAGCGCCGCGATCTCCGCCTCGTGCGCCACCGCCCCGTCGGCCTCCTGGGGAAAGCCCTGGGCGGGCACCGGGGCGGGACGCGGCGCCTCCTCCCCTTCGCCGAGGGGGAGGTACCAGGCAACGGCACCGTCGGGCGTGGGCTGCCCCCGCAGCGGAAGGTCGGTCAGGCTCGGCGACGCCGTGCTCCGGCCCGCGTGCAGGGTGACCGCCAGCAGTCTCCTGCCGTCGGGGACGGATTGTTCGACGGCCTCCAGGCGGACGGGGCCCTCGGCCTCGAAGGCGGCCGTGGCCATCTGGGACACGGACAGCAGCAGCCGCGCCGTGTTGTGGGACGGAAGCCGGTGCGCTGCGCAGACTTCCCGGACGGCGCGTCGCAGGCCCGGCAGGTTGTGGAAGGTATGGGGGGTCACGGAAGTCTCTGGCTGGGTCGGGCGGCGAGCACGGTCGCGTCGTCGCGGGTGAGGCGGTGGCTGTGGGCGAGGGACGCGGCGAGCAGGTGCGGCGGCAGCCGAAGCACGAAGGGCGAGGGCGCCTGGGCCCACCGCTGGTCGATGCCGTCGGAGTGCAGCACTGCGGTGGCCCCGGGCGGCACGGGGAAGGAGCGCACCTGCGGCACCGTCATCTTCAGGCCGGCTATACCGGGTTGGCCACTCAGGCGGTGGCCCACATCGAGCGCGGTCAGCGTCAGGACACGGACATTGCCGATACCGGTGTACTCCGCCCGGCCCGGGTGCAGGCGCAGCAGGCCCACCGCGGCGCCCCGGGTGCGGCGCAGCGCCCGGTGGAGGGCGGTGAGGAGTTCGGGCAGCGGGAGGTCCGGGGCCCGGTGAAAGGACCGGAGGGCCACCTGCGCGGCCTCGGCCGCTTCCGGGCCGTGACCGAGGCCGTCGACCACGACCGCGGTGCGGACGGTGCCCTGGTCGACGACGGCGTAGGCGTCGCCGCTCGTCTCCTCGCGCTCCGCCGGCAGACAGACCGCGCCCACCTCCTGCCCGGCCGGCGGTGCGGCGTCGGGATCACTGAGACGGGCCCGGACGAGGGTGCCGGTACCGGTCTGTGTACGGATGGTGAGGTCGGTCGCTATCCGCTTCACGGCGCCCAGGCCGGCACCGAGGGTGCTGCCGGTGGTGTAGCCGTCGGTGAAGCACTGCTGGAGTTTGCTGATGCCGGGCCCGTGGTCGGCGGCGACGATCTCCATCCCGCCGCCCAGGGGCAGGGGCTGGATGAACAGCGACCCGCCGGTCGCGTGATTGGCCAGGTTGCTGGCCAGTTCCGAGGCGATCACGGCGGCCTGGTCGGGCAGTGCTCCCGGCAGGGAGCAGCGCCCGGCGACCGCGCGTGCGGTCTCGGCGGCAAGATGGACGGCGCTGTAGTGGTCGACAGCGATGTGTGCCGTCGGCAGGGTCTCGGGAAGGGTCACCGCCCGGCCCATCGCGTGGCGATCACGGTCGTGCCCCGCCCGGACGAGGTGTGCAGTTCGAAGTCGTTCATCAACCGCCGGGCGCCCCCCAGGCCGTGGCCGAGTCCCGCGCCCGTCGTGAAGCCGTCGGTCAGCGCGGCGTCGACGTCCCCGATGCCGGGCCCGTCGTCCACGACCGTCAGACGCAGTCCGGTGTTTCCGCTCAGCGACAGATGCTCGATGGTCACGCTGCCCCCTCCGCCGTGGATGTAGGCGTTGCGCGCCAGCTCACTGGCGGCGGTGACCACCCGCGTCTGGTCGACGATGCTGAACCCGGCGCGCAGGGTGGCCGCACGCACCGCGTGGCGGACGGTCAGCAGGTCTTCTTCGGTGCGCACATGGTGAACCGTACGGCCTCCCTTTCCGTCGGCGGTGTCGTTCGCCCTGGTGGCCGCGGGAGCCACCGGGTCGTCAGTGCTCCGGGCGGAACTCACTCCGGCCCCCTCCGGACGGCTGCGGGCTCTGACGCCACCCCATCGCAGCCATGCCCTGTTCGGCGTTGAGTGCCGTCTCCACTCCGGTGAGCTGGAGTCCCAGCTCGACCAGGGTGATGGCGACCGGCGGCCGCATCCCGGCGACGATCACCCGGGCACCCAGCAGCCGCGCCGTGGTGGTCAGTTCCATCAGCGTGCGGGCGACGAAGGAGTCGACGATCTCCAGCCGGGAGATGTCGATCAGGACCCCGCGGGCTCCGTCGCTGGTGATGCGGCTGGTGAGTTCCTCGGTGAACGCCACGGCGGTCTTGTCGTCGAGTTCGTTGAGGAGACCTGTGACCAGGACGTCTCCCAGGCGCAGAATCGGGACGCCACCCGAGACGGGGGCATTCATCGCCTGTCCAGCGTGGCGATGTCCGACGCCGCGTCGGTGAGTTTCACGGCCTCGCCGAGAGCGTCGGCGAGGGTGGCGCGGGTCAGGATCGTCGACAGGTCGATGCCGAGCTGCGCGATGGTCTGCGCGATGGGCGGCCGGATTCCGCTGATGACGCAGTCCGCGCCCATCAGACGTACGGCGTTGACGGTGTGCATCAGATGCTGGGCGACAGCCGTGTCGACCGTGGGCACACCGGTGATGTCGATGATGGCGACCAGCGCCTCGTGCTCCTGGATGGCCTGGAGGAGGTTCTCCATCACCACCTGGGTGCGGGCGGTGTCGAGCGTGCCGATCAGCGGGACGGCCAGGACCTGGCGCCACAGCCTGACGACCGGGGTGGAGACCTCCAACAGCTGCTGGCTCTGCCGGCGGATGATCTCCTCACGGCCCTCGACGAAGACCTCGAAGGAGAGCGCGCCGGCGGTGTCCAGCAGGCGGTTGATCAGCACCGCACTGCCGAAGAGGTCCTCCCCTTCACGGGTGCGCCGCTGCACGGCCTCCAGCAGGACCTCCTTGAGCGACAGGACCGCCAGGGAGGTCGCGGTGGGCGAGACGCCCCGGCGGGCACGGCGCAGCGAGATCTCGGACACCGTCCGGTGCATCTCCTCGTGCGAGGTGACCAGCCGCTCGACCGGAACGCCGAGTTCCAGGCCGGAGAGCAGGGCACCGACCAGCGCGTCGGCCTCCTCGCCCAGCTCGGCCTCGCTCACGTCCCCGTCCAGGGAGGGCTGCGCCAGCTGCAACCGCACCCAGCGGTCCGAGATCTCATCGGCCTCTTCGCGCAGCGCGTTCGTGACCCGCTCGCGTGCGGCAGCCTCAGCGGAAACCAACTCTTTGTCCTTTCGGTCCGGCCCGTCCGACCGTGTCGGGACTTCTCGCCCGGCGGTGCGGCCGGGCCCACCCGCACTCATCGATAATTGCCTTCCGGCAAATGTTAGCGAGCGCGATCAAGCGTTGATAGGCGCGGGCCCCCTCTTCACCCGCCGAGACGGAGAACGGCCGGACGGCCGAATCGGTGCGGTGTTTTTGCGGCTGAAGAGGAGATATGAGATCCGGGATTCCCGGCGATACGGCGGCCCGGCGGGGTCCTGGGCCGAGCGCGTGACCAGCACCGCGCGCGACGGTCACCCGCCGGTCGCCGCCTGACGGAGAGCGTGGCCGAACCAGTCAAAACACAGCACCAGGGCGTCATCCAGCGTCTCCGCGCCACGATATTCGGCCACATCACGGAGCACGGCTCCCGGGGCCATGGCGGCGGGCAGCAGGCGCGTCGCGCCCAGCGCCCGCGCGAGCGCCCGCTCCGCGTACGTCCCGCCCCGCGGCGAGGGTGCCTCGTACACCCCGTCGCTCACGAACAGCAGCCGGTCCCCCGGCTCGACCGTGAAGCTCTCAGCCGTGTAGTGGGACTCCTCGAACATGCCCAGCGGCAGCTGCCGGTCCGGCTCGACGCGCTCGACGGACTTCCCCCGCAGCCGCCACATCTGCGGCGACCCCGCGTCGACGATCTCCATCCGTCCCGTCGCCAACTCGACGCGCAGCAGCAGCGTCGACACATGGCACGCGCCCCGGTAGTGGCCGTACACCGCCTGGTCGGCCAGTGCCGCCTGGTCGGCGAGGCCGACGCCGGCGCGCCGGGCGTTGCGCATCGCGCTGACGGCGAGGTGGGTGAGGAGCGCGGCTTCGACGCCCTGCCCCATGCCGTTGGTGACGGTGAGGGTCAGCGCCTCGCCGTCCGAAGCCCAGTCGAAGTTGTCGCCGTGCACGGCGTAGGCGGGTTCCAGCTGGGCACCGAGGGCGTACTGCCCGGTGGCACACGCCCGGGCGGGGAGCAACTGCCACTGCATCTCCGCCGCCACGGTGAGGCGGCTGACCCGGCGGGCCCGCTGGTAGACGTCGGTGTCCCGCTCGGCGACCAGGATCTCGTGGCCCAGCTGGCCGGCGATCTGCCTCAGCTCGCCGAGGACCGCCGGTGTGGAGCGTCCGGCGGGGAGCCGGACTGTCAGGATGCCGATCCGGTCGCCGCGCACCGTCACCGGCAGATGGTGGTCGACGGCCTCGCCATGGGGAGCCTGCTGTTCGCGCGGCTCCTGGCTTCCCAGCGCCCGCCCTTCGGGGCTGTTGGCCACGGGCAGTGAGACATCGCCGCCCTCCGGGGAGTCGCACGACCTGAGGACGGTGCCGCCGTAGTCCGTCAGATACAGGCGCACGGAGGTGGCCCCGTAGGCGGCGGTGAGATGGTCGCGCAAGGTGGCCGGCAGGGCGTGCGGGAGCGAGGCACGCAGCGCCGGCCCCAGGTCACAGCGTTCAGTCATGGTTCCGGAGCACCCTTCGTGCGGCGCCTGGGGCAGGGTCGGTCTGACAAGGAGAGGCGCAGGGTGACAGAGTGTTGGTGTGCCCCGTTTCACCAGTCGGTCCCCTTCCCGCGAACAGGCGAGCGCGGCGGCCCTCGCCGCCTCCGAGCTGCTCGAGGTTCTGTGGGGGCACGGCCAGGAGGCGGCGCGCTCGGCGGAGGTCTCCCCTTCCCAGCTCCGCGCGCTGCTGGTGCTCGAGAAGCGGGAAGGCACGAATCTGCGCACGCTCGCCGCGGCGCTCGCCTCGCGCCCGCCGGCGGTCAGCAGGCTCTGCGACCGTCTGGAGGCGATGGGTCTCGCCGAACGGGGCCCCAGCGCGACGAGCCGACGTGAGGTCGAGTTGCGGCTGAGCCTGCGCGGCAGGGTGCTGCTCGAGGAGTACCGGGCGGCGCGGAGCCGGGAGATCACGGCCACCCTGGAGCGGATGGACCCGTCCGACGTCGCCAAGCTCGCGGCCGGCCTCGAGGCCTTTCACACGGCGTCCGCCCGGCTCATCGTGGACGAGGGCGGCGCGGCCGCCCGGGACAACGGCGTCGCGGACAGCGCCTAGCGTCACCTGTGCTCCGTCCCTCGATCCGGCGTGCCACGCCGGAAGCACTCTGCGCGGACGGGACAACGGATCGCCGTCGCACCGGCGACGTTATCAAAGCGCAATATCGCCGCTCGCCAGGCGCCCGGCACCAAAGGCGGCTCACTCCGCTGGAGAACCGTCTCACCGTCCGCGTAAGAACGGCGACCGCAGGCACTTCCCGCTAAAGCCGCAAATGTTACCGATAAGTCCGCGGAACCACTGCGGAACGGCTCCCCTCTTCGCTTGTGCCGAGAGGAGGAAATCCCCCGTTCCGCATTCTCCGGGCGAGGTCGGGCACAGGGCGGCCCAGTGGAAACCCTTTGCGGTGGGTTCCGGCCGGTCTCCCGCTCTCAGCGGTGAATTCGATGAACTGGGCCCTTTTCGCGGGGTTCTGGAAACTCACGCACTCAACAGCTGCTGGAAGCAAGGGAGATATCACCATGTCGAATTCCGCTGCCGCCCCGCGCCGGGCGTCCCGGCGCAGGGCCAGAAGTGTCACGGTGCTGACCGCGGCCCTGCTCACCGCGGCGCCGTTGCTGGGCTCCGCGTCACCGGCCGTGGCCGCCGAGGAGAATCCGATCCGCAATGACAAGCTCTACGAGACCGAGGACGACATCCAGGCGGCCTTGACGAAGACGGCGCCCGTCGGGGACTCCGAGACCGTGATGGGTTACCCGAAGGGAATCGACAGGGACGAGAACGGCGCCGTCATGCCGTTCGACCTGCGGGATGTGCAGGACAAGTACGACCCCCAGCAGGCGGTCCAGGACGCCAAGCAGGCGGCGCAGAAGTACGCGGACGACACGAACAACCCCGCCGGATACCGGGATGTCGCGCAGCAGCTGGTGACGGGCTGGGGAAAGAAGAACGCCGACAACCCGGCCGTCGAGGTGCGCAAGAACACCACGGACGACAAGATGACGGACAAGTACACCCAGGGCCCCGCCGAGTCGTACTGCGCGGGCAAGGACGTCATCGACGGGTCACCGCACGATGTCCAGGCGTCGCCGTGCGTCTTTGTCGGGAAGCTCGACACGAAGCCCGGCTCCAAGTACCCCAAGATCGGAAGCTCCAGCGCCGTTCTGGGCGGAGGAAAGAAGACCTACAAGGTGACGGGTCAGGTCACCGACGAGAAGAGCACGACGGACGGCTGGTCGGTGGGCGGCAAGTTCACGCCCAAGGTCACCACGACTCCCGCCGATGGAGGGACCGGCGGAGAGCTCGGGGGCGAGGCCGGCTTCACCTACAGCTGGTCCGTCACCACGACCGAGCGCAAGATGACCGGGGTCGACGACCAGACCGAGGTCACGTTCCCGAGCGACAAGAAGGGGAGCCTGCAAGGCCGGCGCGACGGCGCCTACTACGTCGGCTACCTCGTCGTCCGCTACGCCGACCCCAAGGGCTTCGCCCGGGCGGAGGAGGAGCGTCTGATCGCCATTCCCGCCCGGGTCTACGTGCAGTCCCCCAAGAGCAGCACACCCGTCAGCTACTTCACCTACACGGAGCCCGTGTCGTAGGAGCCCTGACCGGCGCCTCGGCACCGGGCCCGAGCGGAAACCCCGCCCACGGGACAATCGCGTGCATTTCGGGTATGGCGGCAGAAGGCTTGACCCTGACCCTGCGTCAGGGTTGGAGCCTTCTCGGCATGACCGGGGACGTCCCCTGCCATTCAGGGCAGTTGACCTGCCCCGAGGCACCACTCCCCCTCATCGACCGCCACGAGAGGAAATCCTGATGAGTCACACGGTTCCCGTCCCGAACGGCCTCCCCATGGAGCGCGATGCCGGCCCCTTCGACCCGCCGCGTGACCTCACCCGGCTGCGCGAGGCCCGCCCGGTCAGCCCTCTGCTCTTCCCCGACGGCCACGAGGGCTGGCTCGTCACCGGTTACGACGCGGTCCGTCAGCTCCTGGCCGACACCCGGTTCAGCTCCCGCCAGGACATCGGCGTGCTCCACCTGCCGTACGAGACCCCCGGCATGCCCGCCGCCACCGAACCGTCCCCGCAGGTGCCGGGCCTGTTCGTCGCCATGGACCCGCCGGATCACACCCGGCTGCGGCGGATGCTCACCGGCGCCTTCACCGTGAGACGTATGAAGCAGCTCGAGGAGCACATCACCGACATCGTCGAGCGGCAGCTGGACGAACTGGCGTGCCTCGCCCCGCCGGTCGACCTGGTCAGGGAGTTCGCGCTGCCGGTGCCCTCGCTGGTGATCTGCGAACTGCTGGGCGTCCCCTACTCGGACCGGGAGACCTTCCAGGTCAACTCCGCCCGGTTCCTGGTCAAGGACCAGCCGCTGGACGAGAAGATGGCCGCGTACGGCGCCATGACCACATACCTGGCCGAACTGGTCACGCACAAACGCGCCGACCCCGGCGAGGACATCCTGTCCGACCTGGCCCGCCGGGACGACCTCAGCGTCGAGGAACTGACCGGCATCGCCTTCCTGTTGCTGCTCGCGGGCCACGAGACCACCGCCAACATGCTGGCGCTGGGCACCTTCGCGCTCCTGGAGCACCCCGAGCAGCTGGCCCAACTCCGCGGCGACCCGGACCTGCTGCCCGGTGCCGTCGAGGAGCTGATGCGCTACCTGTCCGTCGCCGACATCTTCTTCCGCTACGCGACGGAGGACATCGAACTCGGCGGCGAGACCATCGGCAAGGGATCGACCGTCGTCGTCTCGCTGCTGGCCGCCAACCGCGACCCCCGGCGCTTCGACGACCCCGACGCCCTGGACGTCCGCCGAAAGGCCCGCGGTCACCTGTCGTTCGGTCACGGCATCCACCAATGCCTCGGCCAGCAACTGGCCCGCATCGAGATGCGCGCCGGCTTCGAGGGACTGCTGCGCCGCTTCCCGACCCTCGAACTCGCCGTCCCCGCCGACGAGGTGAGACTCAGGACCGACATGAACATCTACGGCGTCCACGAACTGCCGGTCACCTGGACGGAACCGGCCCGCTAAAATCCTCGCCGGCGCTGCCGCGCTTCCCGAAGACCGGAGGATGACGGTGCTCACGATCAGCCAGCTCGCGGCGACCGCCGGTGTGACCGTGCGCACCGTCCGCCACTACCACCACGTCGGCCTGCTGCCCGAACCCGCACGCGACGCCTCCGGCTACCGCCGCTACAACGCGCAGGCGGCGGTGGACCTCATCCGGATCAGGACCCTCGCCGACGCCGGAGTGCCCCTGGCCCGTATCGACGCGCTGCTGCACGCGCAGCCGACCGAGTTCGCCGCCGCCATCGCCGACATCGACACCGAGTTGCAGCGCAAGACGGACCAACTCACCGAACACCGCCGCCGGATCGCCACGCTGGCGAGCGGCGAAGCGCTGGTGCTGCCTGCCGAGGTGGTCGCCATCCTGGACCGGATGCGCGGCCTGGGGGTCAGCGAACGGACGATTCGTCTGGAGCGCGACACCTGGGTCCTGATGCAGGCACTGGACCCGAAGGCCATGGCAGAGGGGATACAGGAGAAGAAGGCCAGCTTCGACGACCCCGAGACGACGCGCCTGTTCCTCGTCTGTGACCAGTCGGTCGACTGGGAACCGCACGACCCACGTGTGGACCAGCTCATCGAGGACCTGGACGCCTGGGAGATCGCCCACGGACGCGACAGCAGCCGGCGGGGAAACCTGGAGCTGATCTACTCCCGGATAGCCGAGGCCTCACCGGCGTGGAAACGCATCCTCCAGGTACTCGCCCACCGCGCCAAGCAGCGCCGCACCGCCGGGCACGACGCCTGAGCGCCAACACCGGCGCCACATCCGGCAAAAGCGGCATACGCGGCTTGCATCTGACCGGCGCGCCTACCCTCGCCCCACACTTCTTCACCACCCCTGCCCGATACCGGGCAGGAAAAGTAGCTGCTGCATGGCGTCCGACGTATCGTGATCGCCCATGATCGCCCTTGCCGCAGTGCGGATCGCGGCCCGTAGCCGTCTCGACCGTGTCGCCGGTACGGCCATCGCCGCCTTCGGACTCCGGCTCGCGTTCGGGGAGTGAGCCACCGGCCACCCCTGAACAACCCACCACCCCACCCGAAGTGAGAGGACACAGGCATGGGCCCGCTCCCCACCCGCACGGAGGCCGTGGTCTTCGACTGTGACGGCCTGCTGGTCAACACCGAGGACTGCTGGACCGTCGCGGAGACGGCCGTGTTCGCCGCGCACGGCCACCCCTTCGGCCCCGCGCAGAAAGCCCTGGTCATCGGCCGTACCGTGGAGGCCGCGGCAGAGGCCATGGCGGACTACTTCGGGCGGCCCGGAGCGGGCGCCGAACTCGCCGTCGAGTTGCTGGAAAGAGTCCGCAAGGAGCTGGCCCGGGGCGCTGCCGCCCTCCCCGGAGCGGCGGAGCTGGTGCGCGCCTGCCGGGCAGCCGTGCCCGTCGCCGTCGCCAGCAACAGCCCCCGTGAACTGCTGGACACCGCACTGGAATCGGCCGGCCTCGCCGGGTACTTCCGCCACTCGTTCGCCGCCGACGAGGTGCGTTCCCCCAAGCCCGCGCCGGACCTCTACCTCATGGCATGCGAGGCACTCGGCGCGGCCCCGCAGCGCTCCGTCGCCTTCGAGGACTCGGCCACCGGCATCTCCTCGGCGCGCGCCGCCGGGCTCCACGTCGCGGTCGTCCCGTCCCTGCCCGGAACCGACCTCGACCACGACTGGCTGGGCACCGGCCTGGACGACCGCGAACTGCTGGACTGGGCACAGGGGTTGGGGCAGAACACCGCCCGCTGACCCGACCGGCGGCCCACCGGTGGCGGCCGGGACTCTCTCAACGGTGTCAGCTCCCGGCCACGTCGACTCTTTCGGAGGACTCGCGGCGCATCCGCTCGATCCCCCAGTCGCCGAGCGGCGCGAGCGCCTTGTCGAGCGTGTGCCCGTGTTCCGTCAGGGAGTCACCCGCCCCTACGCACCGGAAGGCCCCACCGCGCTCCGGGAGTTGTCCGGGTCCGGGTCAGGGTGCGAGTCCGGGTCCGGGGCGAACCTCGCCAACGTGTCGGCGTCGGGCACCGCCAGCAGGTGCTCGGCGCCGCCTTCGAGCAGCCGCGCCGTTTCGGCCGAGCGCGGCAGCATCGACTTCTCGTAGGTGCGCACGGCGTCGGCGACGGTGGTGGAGTGGGCGAGGGCGAGGGCGAGTTCGCAGGCGTCGAGCATGGCGAGGTTGACGCCGACGCCGAGCGGCGGCATGAGGTGTGCGGCGTCTCCCAGGAGCGTCACGCCGGGCGAGTGCTCCCAGGTGTGCGGCACCGGCAGGGCGAAGAGCGGCCGGTCGACGTAGGGACCGTCGTTGTCGCTGATCATCCGGAGCAACTGCGGTGACCAGGCCGCGAACTCGCCGAGCAAATGCGCACGGAGGCCCTCGGTGTCGTCGGGGCGCAGCCCGTTCGCCGCGATCCAGTCCACGGGGACGCGCCGCATGAGGTAGACGCGCAGATGGCCGCCGCTGTTGCGCTGCGCGAAGAGACCCCGCTCGCCGTCGGCGATGTGGGCACTGCCCTTCCCGACCAGTTGGGACAGCTCGGGGTGCGCCTGCTCCATGTCGTCGAACCAGGCCTCCAGGAAACTGACCCCGGTGTAGTGCGGTACCGCGGGTGACACGGCGGTGCGGACGCGGGAGAAGGCGCCGTCCGCACCGATGACGAGGTCCGTCTCGACGGCCGTTCCGTCGGTGAACGTCAGCGTTCGCGGGCCGTTGGCGGGTCCGCTCACCGAGGTGAGGGTGCGCCCCCACTGCACCGTCCCCGCGGCGAGCGAGCGCAGCAGGAGAGCGCGTAGCTGCCCGCGGTCGATCTCGGGACTGACCGTTTCTCCCTCGTCCGGCAGATGGTGGGCCAGGAGCCGCCCCGCCGGGCCCATCTGGCGCATTTCCTGCCCTTCGAGCCTGGCGAGCGCGAAGAACTCCGCCAGCAGGCCCGCTTCATGGAGTGCGCGCTGGCCGTCCTCCTGGTGCAGGTCGAGCGAGCCGCCCTGGTTCCGGGAGGTCCCCCCTGGATCGCGGTCGTACACCGTCACCGCGATGCCGTGCCGCTGGAGGATGCGGGCGCAGGTGAGGCCGCCAGGCCCGGCGCCGATGATGCTGATCCGCGCGCTCGCGGGCTTCGGAGAGTGCATGGGGTCCCTTTCCTCGTTCGGGTTCCTCGGTCGGGGTCTCCCGGTGACGCCGTGCACGCCATGGCACGGCGATGCCCTGGTGCCGCGTCCCCACGGGGCGGCAACCCCCACGGAGACCACCAAAGCAGAAACGAGTCCATAAGTGCAATGGTTACAGTTTCTGCTTCGTTCCAGCTATGGGGTACGGTGGCACCATGCCCGACTCCCCGCCCCTTGGCCGTCGCGAACGCAAGAAGGCCGCGACGAGGCAGGCCATCGCCGACGCCGCACTGGAACTCTTCCTGGAGCACGGCTTCGAGCGAGTGAGCGTCCGCGATATCGCCGACAGAGCCGATGTGTCGACGACGACCCTCTTCGCGCACTTCCCGAGCAAGGAAGCGCTGGTCTTCGACCGCGAAGAGGAAGTCGAGGCGGCACTGACCGCCGCCGTCCGTGAACGCCCCGACGACCAGGGCGTGGTCGAGGCACTGCGCGCCCACGCGCTGACGTCGTGGGCGCCGATCGCGTCCGATCCCCGCCTGCGGCAGTTCACCGCGCTGGTGGACCGCACGCCCGCGCTGCGCGAGTACGCGGAGCGCATGTGGACGCGCCATGCGGACGCCCTCGGCACCGCGATCGCGGAGGAACTCGGCCGGGAGGCAGATGATCTCGCCTGCTCGGCGCTGGCCCGGTTCGTCCTGGAACTCCCGACCCTCACCAAGGGCCGAGACGACCCACGCGCGGCCGTGGAGACGGTCTTCGACCTGCTGCTCCACGGTTGGCATTCGCAGTTCGATGCCGAGGGGGGCGCTACAGGTTCCCAGAGGGCAAAGAAGGGCTGACGCCCTTGAGGTGGATCAGTACTGACGGACCGTCAGCGAGCGGCCTGGCGCGGCAGCGGATCTCCAGGGCGAAGCGCCAGGCGGTGACGACAAGGGTGCCGGGAGCGAGTACGGGCAAATCCGCCGGCCGCGGTGATTCGTCGACAGTTCGGGGGCCGACCTCTACGGACGCTGTGCCGGGACCGGCCGGAGCGTGGGCCAGCGCGCGAGCATACGTTGACGCATCGCGGTGCAGAGGGTGCCCAGGCCGCTGAGAGAGGGGTCGTCGGCCGTCAGCCGGGTCACGACACCGAGGCGGTGGACGAGCCGTTGCCGGGCCGTGGCGGTGCCCCACTCCCAGTCCTGGTCCGGAATCCGGGCCAGGTGATCCTTGCTTCCGCGGTGTGCCCGCTGAACCAGCGCGTCGCCGCGGAGCAGCCAGCCGGCACAGGCGTCAGTGAGGCCATCCGGGATGTCGGAGCCGGTCGCGGTGCGCCACGCTGCGCGGTAGGCGTGCTCCGCCCGTTCCAGCAGCGGCTCCGCGGCCGAAGTGACGCACCAGCAGGTCGGAAATCCGATGCGCAGATAGGCGAGTTCCATCAATCCGCTGCCGAGCGACGCTTGCTCGAAGTCGATGAATCTGATTCCGGTGGCGGTGTGGAGATCGTTACCGGGACAGGGATCGCCATGGAGAAGGGCATGCCCGGGTGCCTGGTCGAGCCGGTTCACCAGGTCCTGGAGTTCGCCGGACACGCCAGGCGTGACAGGGGCCTCCAGCGCCGCGGCAAGCCGTAGGAAAGCGTCGGCATCGGCCTGGCTCGGGCCCTGCCACCGGGGAAGTACCCCGGCGTCCTCGGGCCGGGCGGTGGCATGCAGCCGTGCCAGCGCGTCTGCGTAGTCGACGATCCAGTCGGCGGCGGGGCGTCGGTGCTCCAGATGTTCCAGCACCAGCACCCGCCGGCCGGGATCGGTGGCCAGCACCGCGGGTACCACGGGAGACTCGGCTCGGGCGGCGCACCGCAGCGCGGCCACCTCGCGGGCGAATCGCTCGTCGGCATCAGCACCGCCGACGCTCTGCTTCACCACCGCCATCGCCGTCGGCAACTCGACGCGCCACACACGCGAGCGCGGACTGCTGTCCAGCCTGCGAGAGCTTCTGGGCGCTCCCAACTCATCCCGTAGCCTGTCCCCGAACGGCAGCCGCAGCAACATGAGTTCATCCTGGCACGCGGCCGAACGGGCATGTCGGCCAGGCGTGGACCGGCCGTCCGGAATCGGCCGCCCGCCCACGCCAGGGACTGGCGGCGTGGGCAGCCTCATTCGGCCGCTACGTGAACGCGCCGCCGCATTTCGCCTTCATCTGGGATAGGCAGGAAAGGCCGGTTGCTTGTATTCCCGGTCACGTGACGACGCTCCGTCAGTCCAGGGACTGACGGAGCGTCGTCACGTCTCGCTAAGTTGCTTCAGCCGGCACGGAAGCTGCCCATGGCTGCCTTACCCGTGCTGGCACTGCCGACGGCGACCCCGATTTGAGTACCCTTGCGGAAGGACATGTGCCAGTCCTCGGTGTCACCAGGGGTGAGCACCTGATCCACTGAGGTGTGGGCTTTCCCGGAGCTGTCCTTCCACTGCAGCAGGTAGCGAATCTTGCGATCCGTGTAGTTGAAGACTTCGAGCGTCCCGCTCTTGTAGTTGAAATATGCCATGGCCCGCCACTCGGAGTTGTCCTCCATATTGATCTGCACCCTGCCTGTGTGATTGTCGCCGAAGTGGCGGCTGCAGACCGAGTAGTAGCCGCTCTTCATCTGGCTGACATCGCAGTTGATGTTGTCAGCGTGAGCGGCGGGCGCCATGGCGAGACCGGCGAGGGCGGCGGCCGAGACGGCCGCGCCAAGGGTGGCGCTACGCCTGGAGTTTTTCATGTAAACATCCCCCTGTTATACGGTACTTGCGGTCATGCCCCTGAAGCACAAGAGCATGATCATCCTATCCGATCGGCATGTACTCGTCCTCCGGAAGTCATCCTCGCGCAGGCTGATCCGCGGGTTGACGTGGCGCAGAAGGCCACGTGCGCGGTGATGGGCGGTCACGTACGCCTGGTCCAGGTCGCTCTGTTCGTCACGAGAGCCTCCGCCGGCCTGACGTTCTTGCGCACCCGTTCTTGTGCCAGGGCGCGTCTACCGTTCTGCACCCCAGGAGTTATCTCCTGGACGAACTCAAAACCGATGGACGACAGCCCCTTGCGTTTGCGCCAGTAGATCCAGCCCCGCGCTTCCATCCATAACAGGACGCGGCCCGCGAGGAACACGGCCATGCCCAGTCCACCGACAATCCCAGCGATATGCCACGCCGTGCTTACCATGCCCAGTGAACTGATCAGGGGTGCGCACGGCGTTCCGTCCTCACCGCTTTCGTCCTCGCAGGTCTCGCCCTCGCATGTCTCGGTGCTTCCTGGGAGAAAGCTGTCGCGAAGTCGGCGACGGCTGACCTGCGTCGCGTAGTGTCTCCCGCGCCTTCGCGGCCAGTGGATGCCCTCAGGTGTGGGCGGATTACAGCAGAAGGAGCGCCAACCATGATCCTCCCGAAGGTCCGGGACCCTCGCTTCGTGACGATCCGCCGTGGTGGGACCCTCGCTGACGCGGATCACCATCTCCTCGCTCTCTGGGCGGCCTCCTGCGCCGAGCACGTCCTTGACCTCTTCGAGTCGGCTCGGCCCGAGGACCCACGGCCGCGTCAAGCGATCGAGCAGGCCCGTGCCTGGGTGCGCGGCGAGGTCAAGATGATGCAGGCTCGTGCGGCGGGCGGCCATGCCATGGGCGCGGCCCGGGAGCTGCGGGGCGCGGCACGGCATGCCGCGTACGCCGCCGGCCAGGCCGCGGTCGTCGCACACGTCGCCGCGCACGAGCTGGGTGCGGCCGCCTATGCGATCAAGGCCGTACGTGCTGCCGCTCCGGACGGCGAGGGCGAGACCGCGGGCCGACGCGAGTGCCGGTGGCAGCGTGACCAGCTCCCGGAGGAGATCCGCGAACTCGTACTCGACGATCAGCGACTGCGGAACGACATCTGCTGGTCGGTGTTCGACGTCGACTGCTGAGCGCGCGCCCGGGGCGGCCCGCCTCCACGCCGCCCCGGCCACACGGCCCGTACGGACAAGAGGCAGGTGCAGCTCACTGGTCAACTCGCCTGAAATGGCTGTCCGTTGACCCAACCCTGTGACATTGTCCGCAGGTGAATGACACCGCTGAGGGAGAGATGACCTCGGGGCGCCCCGACGACCGCGTCGCTTCCGCCGTGCGTTTCGCGACGGAACTTGTCGCGTGGGTGGCCACCCCGTGGGCCCTGTCCAGCCACTCATGGATGCTCGCCGGCCTGTCCGTGGTGGTCCTGATCGGGCTTCCGACGCTCTTGTCCACCCCGGGGGACAAGGCCCACGTGATCATCGCGGTGCCGGGCTGGGTCACGGTACTGCTGGTGCTCCTCCAGCTCGCTGCGGCCGTGACCTCCTCATGGCTGGCCTGGCCCGCTTGGGCGGCGGTCCCGGTGACCGTGCTGGCCACCACAGCTGTCCTCACGGAGCGCCGCCGCTGGCGCCGGCTGGCCTCCCACTGACGGAGCATCAGTTGAAGCGTCGCCCCATACTCCCGGCGGCGGCCGTCCACGTCAGTGCCGGTGGGTCAGGGCCGGCACGCGTCACATGATCACGGTCGTGGGTCCGCCGCCGTGGTACGAGCGTGGGAACTGGCCGGCCCGGCATAGGAGTAGACGGTGCCGTCGAGGTCGAGCATGACCCAGACTCGGCCGATCTTGGTTGCCGCGTACGGTGTGGTCAGGTAACGGAAGGCCAGCGGCTGGACCTCGAACGACCGTCAAGTGGAATGCGGTGTACGGGATTCGTGCTCCCCCGAACCGCCCTTGAGGTAGCGGGTGAGCATGGTGACCAGTTCGCTCTCCAGGCGCGTGGGGGCGAGGGGGTCGGGGGCGGCGATGAGTGGGTGCACGACCAGTTCGACCGTGGCGACGAGGAGCCGGGCGGCGACCTCCCTGTCCGCGACCCGGACCTCCGGGTGGTTCTCGATCAGCTCGCGGGCATGGGCGGTCCGTGTCTGCTGGTACTGGGACAACTTCGCCAGCAACTCCGAGGAACGCGGCGGCTGTTCGAGCATGACGCGGAGGAGCTGTGGGTCGTCCTGGTGATTGTCGATCGTGCGGCGCACATAGCGGCGGATGCCGTCTTCGAGGGAAGAGGGCGCCGTGTCGTCATCGTCGCGTGAGAGGGCGTTCATCCCGGCGTCGAGGTGCCGGGTCATCAGCTCGACGAGGATCGCGTCCTTGTTCGGGTAGTACTGGTACAGCGAACCGATGGAGATCCGCGCCTGCTCGGCGATCCGGTTGGTGGTCCCGGCGGCATGGCCGTACTCGGCGAAAACATGAGCAGCGGCGGCGAGGATGCGCTGCCGGGTCTGCTCGGCCCGGGCCTGACGGGGCTGTTTACGTGGCTGAAGTCCCCGGCGTTCCGACGTCATGAAGCCTCCTGGGCAGCACCGCGAAAGCGAGTAGCGCACAACCTGAGTATTTGCTCACAATACTGCCATGACCTGCGGCGGAGCGGTCCATGGGCTCTCCGGCGCGGTCTTCTGCCTGCCCCGGAAGGAGTCCCCTTGACGCAGACGCAGAGCGGTACGCGCCCCCGGCGGGTGTCGCCCGCCGAGGTCCTCGCCCGGCTCGGAGAGCCGGAAGCCATGACCAAGGCCAAGATCCTCGACCGTATCGACGAGCACTTCCATCGCTTCATCGCGCACTCCCCCTTCCTGACGATGGCCACCGCGGACGCGGCGGGCCGCGCCGACTGCTCGCCCCGGGGCGACTACCCCGGGTTCGTGAAGGTCCTGGACCCACACACGCTCGCGGTCCCCGACCGGCTCGGCAACAAGATCGCCGACTCGTTCCGCAACCTCGCCGAGAACGACGGAATCGGCCTGCTCTTCCTCATCCCCGGGCTGCGCGAGACGCTGCGGGTCAACGGCCACGCCTACCCCACCGACGAGCCCGAGGTGCTCGCCAGGATGCGGACCGAGGCCAGGGAACCGGAACTGGCGCTCATCGTGGAGGTGACGCAGGCGTACTTCCACTGCGGACGCGCCATCCTTCGCTCCCGGCTGTGGAACCCCACGAGCCAGGCCCTCGCCGAGGAAATCCCGACGCTGGGCGAAATGGCGACGGCCCAGTTCGGCCTCGACATCGACCCTGGCCTCATCGACCGCGGTCTCGAAG
Organism: Streptomyces sp. NPDC001219; assembly: GCF_053597915.1. Classification (NCBI taxonomy): domain Bacteria; kingdom Bacillati; phylum Actinomycetota; class Actinomycetes; order Kitasatosporales; family Streptomycetaceae; genus Streptomyces; species Streptomyces sp. NPDC001219. The sequence goes on from NZ_JBSFJF010000012.1 coordinate 116,706, forward strand.
ACACCTACCGGAAGCTCTACTGACCATGCAGCAGACCGTCGTCGACCGCATCGACCAGGCCGCCGAGGGCACCGTCTCCCTCGTCCTGCGCGGCGCCACCGGACCACTGGCGCCCTGGGAGCCCGGAGCACACATCGACATCACCCTCCCGAACTGGCTGACCCGGCAGTACTCGCTGTGCGGCGACCCGGCCGACCGCACCGCGTACCGCGTCGCCGTACGGTACGAGCGCCTCAGCCGGGGCGGGTCCGAGTACATCCACCGGTTCCTGCGCCAGGGACGCGTCCTCGACGTGTCCCTGCCCCGCAACCACTTCCCGCTCGTGCCCGCGCCCGCGTACCTCTTCCTCGCGGGCGGCATCGGCATCACCGCCGTCCTGCCGATGCTGCGTGCGGCGGCCGCGGCGGGGATACCGGCCTCACTCGTGTACGTGGGACCGTCGGCCGCGACCATGCCGTTCGCGGACGACCTGCGGGCCACGTACGGCGAGCACGTCCGCATCGTCGCCACCCGCGAACAGGGCAGGCCGGATCTCGGCGCCCTCGCGGCCGGGCTGGCCCCCGGCGCCCTCGTCTACTGCTGCGGCCCCGCACCGATGCTCACCGCGGCGTCGAACGTGTTCCCGCCCGGCCGGCTGCACACGGAATGGTTCCACCCGGTGGCCAAGTCCTTCGCACCGGAAGCGGAGTTCGAGGTGCGGTGCGCCAGGTCCGGACGGAAGGTCCGGGTACCGGCCGACGAGTCCCTGCTCGACGCCCTGGCCCACGCCGGGCATCCGCTGCCGTCCGGCTGCCGCGAGGGCGTCTGCGGCAGCTGCGAACTCACCGTCCTGGAGGGCGAGCCCGAGCACCGCGACGACATCGGCGCCCCCGAAGGCCGCATGTACGCCTGCGTGTCACGCGCGCTGAGCCGGCGTCTGGTGGTGGACCTCTGAGGCGCATCTGTTGATCACGAGGCTGTTGCGGCGTCGCTGCTGAGGAGAGGTCCCCGCCCCGGTGGGCCGTCCGGGCCGCCCATGCACTGTCGTGGCGGGTCACGGACGAAGCCGGAGGCGAAGGGCTACGACGACTCCGTGAAAGCTGGGGTCGTGGTCGTGACGCGAAGTGCACCCTCGCCGATGACCAACTGGCCATAATGCGACCAGGTTTGCTCCGGGGCCCCGGAGTCGCAAACCCACGACGACCACGACCACGACCACGCGAAGAAGTCAGAGACGACGGGGGCTACACCATCCTTTACCTCATTTTAGTTTGCGACGTTCTGTTCTGGGTGTTGCTGGCGGGCGGTCTGGCAGTCCGCTATGTGGCCGGCCGGCGAGGTCTTGGCGGTGCTCTTCTTCTCTGCGTCCCGCTACTCGACATCATCCTGCTGGCCGCGACCGTGATCAGCGTCCGGGAGGGAGCCGGGCCGAGTATCTGGCACGGACTGTCCGCCGCGTACCTGGGCCTCACCGTCGTCTACGGGCACCGCACGCTGCGCTGGGCGGACGCGAAGTTCGCGCACCGGTACGGCGGCGTGGCGAAGCCTGAGCGACCGAAGCTGTACGGGCGCCAGGCGATCGCCAATGCCTGGCGGTCCTGGTTCACGTTCCTGTTCGCGTACGTGCTCAGCGCCGCGCTGCTCATCGGCCTGGTCGTCCTGGCGGGAGGGCTGAGCAAGGGCGCGCCCATGCTGGTCTGGCTCAACCCGCTGACCAAGATTCTGCTCTACAGCCTGATCTGGCCCATCGTCACGACGATGTGGCCGGGCAAGGCACCGGAACCGGAGCAGGAGCCGGAGCCCTGGTCAACCGGCCAGGTATCAGGGCCGGAACCGGGCCCTCGGTAGCGGATGCCGGGCGCTGCCCCTACTGGATGTCCAGCAGGTGGGGGTGCGTCGGGTCGACGGGGCAGATGAAGATGCGTAGTTCGCCCCAGCGGCCGGGGGCCAAGTCGGTCGGCGTGCACGCGCCCACCGTGTTCGCCTCGGAATCCTCAAGGGGGCGCCAGCTCTTGGAGCCACCGTCCCATTCGCTGCTGTCGAAGCTGAGCAGCAGATCCATCGACGCTCCGCACCGGCAGTTCACGGGCGCCGGATCGGTCAGATGCCAGGATGCCCAGCCGCCGGCCTTGCAGCCGGGGGCGATCGACAGGTCGTATTGATACCCGAAGCCCGTCTCCTCCTCCCATTGTTCGTCCTGCGCGTCGAGGCGCTCGCGCAGTGCGTCGGGCAGCAGGTCCGCGTACTGGTACTCGGTCACCTGCTCGGGGTGCAGCACGCACGGGGTGGGCAGGTAGGAGTCGTGGGTGTCCCGGGGCTGCGGCGGCGTGCTGCCGGGCGCTGAGAAGACGTCGGAGGTGGCATCGGAGGAGGCGTCGGAAGGGATGCCTGAGGGGGTGTCTGAGGGGATGTCTGAGGAGACACCGGACCTGCGGCGCCAGATGAGGTGTACGAACGGGCCCCCGTAGAAGCGGGGCTGGCCGGGCAGATCCTGGTGGTCGGTGGGGCACCACAGCACCTGGAGGAGGTCGGTTCCTGAGGGGAAGGCGATGGTCGGGACATCGCGGGCGTGGAGCTGGGCGACGGCCACCAGGGGGTTCGGTTTCTCGTGCGCCTCGGACTCGTACCAGTGGGTGGTGTAGTGGACGAGGTCGAAGGACGCGCCGCGGCGGACGGTTGCCCGGTCGAGCAGGGCGAACTCCTCCGGGCTGCGCCGGCCACCGCGTCTCGCCCCCTGCCGTGCCTCCCGCTTGGCCTGAGCCTGCTGCAACGCGAGGACGAGCGCGGGGTCCATCGGCTCGCTGCGCCGCACCATATGGGGTGCGGTACACGTGGGCCACGGCTCACTGGCGGGCCACAGCAGCGGACCGCCGATCGAGCTTTCGGAGCGGGCCGGGGCGCCGGGCCTTGGGTGCAGCCGGGTCGTCTCCCGTGCGTGGGCTGCCAGTTCGGGCAGTACGGCGGTGACGTCGATGGGGCGTGGCGGTGTCGTTCGGGGCAAGGTGCTGCTCTCCCAGAGCTGTTGTGGCGTAGGGGCCTTGGTCGCTGTGATGCCGGGGCCTGGCTGTTGTGATGTGGGGGCCTCGGCCGCTGCGGTGCTGGGGCTGTCTGCGGGTGCTTCTCCCCCGCCCCGTCAACGCCTCTCAGCGCGGTGTGGGAGGCCTGGCCGGGGGCGGCTGGCGCAGCACGTTGACCATACGGTGACGCACCGGGTGGCCGAGGGCCTTGAACTGCTCGGGGGAGCGCAGCGCGAGGTGCTCCTGGCCGTCGCTGTGTCGCGGGCCCGATCGGCGTCGCTTCCGCGTGCGGGGAATTGTTCTGCTGGCATGGAGGAAAGTGTCCAGGAATCTCAACTGCTGCTCGCCTGTGACGTCAGCGAGGAGTGGACCGCGATCGGCCGCCCGTGGGCCTCGGACGTGCCCCGCCCCGTTCCCCGTCCGTCGGCGGGGAATTGTTCTCGGTCTCCGCGGGGTTGTGTCGGCTGGTTCGTTCCATCCCCCGAGGAGGACTGCGCTCATGTCCGTACTGCCGACGACCGGCTCCTTACCGCCCACGACAGGCCGCGAATGGCACCTCGTCGCCCGCCCGCACGGCCGGCCCACGCCGGAGGACTTCGCGCTGCGTGAGGCCCCGGTGCCCGAGCTGGGCGAGGGGCAGATCCTCGTCCGCAACACGTACTTCTCCGTCGATCCGTACATGCGCCTGCGGATGAACGAGGTGGCGTCCTACCTCCCGCCCTTCGCGCTCGACCGGCCGATGGACGGCCGCGCGGTCGGCGAGGTCATCGCCTCGCGCGACGGCTCCCGCCCGGTGGGTGACCATGTCCTGCACTTCACCGGCTGGCGTGAGTACGGGGTCATGGATGGCAAGGACGCCACCCCGGTGGACCCGTCGCTCGCCCCTCTGAGCACCTACCTCGGTGTGCTGGGCACTACGGGGCTGAGCGCGTACGCGGGGCTGCTGGAGGTCGGGGCGCTCAAGGAGGGCGACGCCGTCTTCGTGTCCGGGGCGGCCGGTGCGGTGGGCGGCGTGGCCGGTCAGATCGCCCGGATCAAGGGCGCCTCCCGGGTCATCGGCTCGGCCGGCTCCGACGAGAAGGTCAGGCTGCTGGTCGAGGAGTACGGCTTCGACGCCGCCTTCAACTACAAGAACGGCGAGGTCACCCGGCTGCTCAAGGAGGCCGCGCCGGACGGGATCGACCTCTACTTCGACAATGTCGGCGGCGACCACCTCGAAGCGGCCCTCGACTCCCTCAACATGTACGGCAGAGCGGTCATCTGCGGCCTGATCTCGAAGTACAACGCCGCCGAGCCGAGCCCCGGCCCGCGCAACCTCGAAGAGATGATGTTCAAGCGGCTGCGGCTGCTCGGCATGATGACCTACGACCACTCCCACCTCCGGCCGCGGTTCGTCGAGGAGGTCTCCGGCTGGCTCCGCTCCGGCGAGCTGACGTACCACGAGACCACGGTGGCCGGCATCGAGAACGGCGTCGAGGCGTTCCTGGGCATGCTCCGCGGCGACAACACCGGAAAGATGATCGTGAGCCTCAGGGAGTGACGAGGGCGGGGGCTACGTGAAGTACCGGCCGTGAGCGGTCAGATTGAGTACCAGGGCCGCCACGGCCAGGGAGAAGAAGACGGCCCAGCCACCGAAGTGGTGGTCACCGGCCCGCAGATGGGCTCCGAACGCACCGAGGAAGTACAGCACCAGCCCCCCGGCGGCGAGCGCCCCCACCCACGGCACGGCGATCCCCACCACCAGCCCGACGGCCCCCGCACCCAGCAGGACGCCCAGCGGCCGCACCCAGGACCGCGGCACCCCCATCTTGTCCGCCTGGCTCCGGGGGTAGTCGTGGCCCGTCAGGTTCGCGACGGCCGCCACACCATGGACGAGCGAGGCCGCGAGGGTGACCGCGAGGTAGGTGATGAACACGCAGGGCTCCTGTTCCGTCAGGACGAGGTGGATGTGCACCTCACTGACGGGACGGGAGCCCGGGACGTGACATGGCCGGTGCCGTACGGGCATCACGGCCGATGCCCGTCCCGGGGGCCGGTGCCCTGGTCACGTCACCCGCCCTCCGCGCACCCGGTCCCCCCGGCCAGCGCGTCGCCCAGTGGAGTGCGGTAGTAGAGCACCGACCGGCCGGACCGGGCGCGGCACAGGAGACCGGCGGTGCGCAGGACGGCCAGGTGGTCGCCGACGGCTCCGGGGGCCAGGCGCAGGGTCTGGGCGAGTTGTGTGGTGCTCGCGGGCCGGCCGAGGGCGGTGAGGATGCGCGACCGGGAGCGGCCGAGGAGGGCCGGCAGGGCGTCGTGTGTGGTGGGGCCGGAGGACTCCCACAGGGCGGCGATGCCACGGGCGGGGTAGATGAGGGACTTCGGCCAGGGGGCGTCGGTGTGGGTGGCGATCCCGGGCCAGACGAAAATGGAGGGGATGAGGAGGAGCCCCTCCCCCTGGAGTGCGACGGTGCGGTCCGTGGCGGAGTGCACGACGTCGATTCCACCGTCGCGCCACCGCAGCCCGGGGTGCAGACCGTCGAGGACCGACGCCCACCCCGAGCGGCCGAGCCTGCCGGTGCGGTGGACGACGTCGCGTTCGCAGATGGCCTGCAACTGCGGCCAGTCCCGGGCCAGCAGCCCGTGCCAGGCCTGATCGAGGGCGTCGGCGATCGCGTGGACGGCACCGTCGTCGTGCAGCACGGACAGTACGTGCGGGTCGGTGACCGGACGCGCGGCGAGGCAGCGCGCGATCTCCCTGCGGGCGTCGGACAGGGGGGTCGCGCGTAGCGCCGCCACGTCCTCCTCCCAGGTCCGGTCGAGGCTGCTGGGGGGCGCGGTGATGCACGAGGCGCCGAAGGTGCGGTGGTGGAGTGCGAGAGCCGCGTCGAGCGCCGTGGTGCGGCGCAGTTCCTGGAATGCCGGTATAAGCCGCCCCGGCCAGGTGGCGGGAAGGCGTCGTGGGGTGAGTCCGCTCAGGATGCGCAGCAGGCCGCCGAGTTCGAAGGCCGGTGACAGCGCGAAGCGGCTGCGCAGCACGTCGTCCGTCCCGGCCTCGAAGCGGAGCATGGCGGGAGCTTACGCCGCTGGACGTAACAGTCGACATCCCCGCGGCCCCGCCCCAGGCTCCTGCCATGACGTCCACAGGCGCCCCGCGGCGGCGTACCACCTATCGGGAGGTGCTGGCGGACCGCCGCTACCGCCTGCTCTTCCTCACCCGGGCGGCGGCGATCACGGCCGACTCCCTGCGGATCATGACCCTGTCGGTGTTCGTCTTCGCGGCGACCGGTTCGCCGTTGCTGGGCTCGCTGACGTTCGGTGCCGGTTTCCTGCCGCAGCTGGCCGGTTCGGTGCTGCTGGGGTCGCTCGCCGACCGGGTGCGTCCCCGGCGGCTGATCGTCGCGGGCTACCTGCTGGAGTGCGGCGCGGCGGCGGCGCTCGCGCTGGCGGACCTGCCGGTCGCGTGGATTCTGGTCCTGGTGGCCGTCGTGGCCTGTCTGACCCCGGTCTTCGGGGGCGCGTCCAGCCGGCTCGTCGCGGAGACCCTGACCGGTGACGCTTATGTGCTGGGGCGCTCCCTGTTCAGCATGTCCTCGTCGGGAGCCCAGCTGCTGGGTCTCGCGGGGGGCGGCGCCGCCCTCACCGTGCTCGGCCCGCGGCATGCGTTGTTGCTCAGTGCGGGGGCGTATCTCGCCGCCGCACTGGCCGTACGCCTCCGGCTTCCCGACCTGCCGACGCCTCAGCCGGCGGACTCCGGGCCACCGGAGCGGGCGGCCTCGGGTTCCGTGCTGCGCCACAGCTGGTCGGGGATCGCCGGGCTGCTCGGCGCGCGCCGGGTGCGGCAGTTGCTCCTCGCGCAGTGGCTGCCGTCGTCGTTCGCGGCCGGCGCGGAGAGCCTCATCGTGCCGTTCTGCGGTCAGCGCGGCTTTCCCGCCGGTTCGGCCGGGCCGCTGCTCGCCTGTCTGCCGGTCGGGATGCTGCTCGGCAATCTGCTCGTCGGCCGCTTTCTGTCCCCGGGAGCGCGGGAGCGCCTGGTGGCTCCGCTGGCGGCGGTCCTCGGTCTGCCGCTGGTCGTCTTCGCGCTGCGCCCGCCGTGGGTGGTCTGTGCGGTGCTGCTGCTGATCAGCGGGGTCGGCTTCGCCTATGGCCTGGGGCTGCAGCGGGCGTTCCTCGACGCGGTGCCGGAAGCGAGCCGCGGCCAGGCTTTCGGGCTGCTCACCTCGGGCCTGATGACCGTGCAGGGCGTCGGTCCCGCCGTCTTCGGCTCGGTGGCCGAGGCGTCGAGCACCGGTGTGGCCATGGCATGCGCCGGAGGCGCGACGGTGTGCGTGGCCGGCTTCCTGACGCGGGTGCCGGTCCGGCCGTTGGCCGCCGGAACACCGTGACGTCGCCCGATGCGCGGCGGAATCCGGCCGCCGCGGTGGCGTACGTATCCGAAGTGCTCCGCATCCAGCGAAGGAGAAGACCGTGAACGATCCATCGAGGCGGCGGACGATGCCGCCGCGTCCGGCCCGCGGGGGGCGTGCCTCCCGCCCGAGGTCCGCCGCCCTCGCCCGTGTCACCGGCATCGGCGTCGCGCTGGTGAGCGCCGCCGCCCTGCTGACGCCCGCCGCCGCGGCGGACGACGGGGCCGGGGACTCCTCCGCCCGGGCCGCCGGGGACTGGCTGGCGGGCCAGGTCACCGGGCGGCGGGTGTACGACGAGTTGCGGCACTTCCAACGCCTGGCGGACGAGAACGGCGGGTCACGGGCCGCGGGCGAGCCGGGTGAGGCGGCGACGGCCGCCCATGTCGCCGACCGGTTACGGGCCGGCGGGTACCGGGTGACCGTGCAGTCCGTGCCGATCACCTATGTCGCCTTCGGCACGGAGGAGGCCACCGAGTCCTCCCCGGGCGGCGGCGCGCTGAAGGTCCTCATGACCCGGTACGCGCCGTCCACGCCGGCCGGCGGCCTCGCCGCGCCGGTCGCCGCCATGGAACCGTCCCGTACGGGCTGCACGGTCGCCGACTACCCCGCCGAACGCTTCGACGGCGCCCTCGCGTTGGTGGCCCGCACCTCCGCCTGTCCGCTCGCGCAGCAGGAGAAGGCCGCCGCCGACGTCGGTGCCCGGGCGCTCCTGGTGTGGCAGCCGACGCCGTCTCCGGAGCACATCTGGCGCTATCAGGCGCCCGCCACCGGGTTCCGCATCCCCGTCGCCTCGGTGACCCAGAAGGCGGCCGAGCGACTCGCGGACCAGGCGGCGGACGGCCGGGTGGAGCTCCATCTGACCCTGCGCGCCCGTCGCATGGCGCGGTTCTCGCAGAACGTGCTGGCCGAGACCTCCGGCGGCCGGCCGGACCGGGTCGTCATGACAGGCGCGCACCTCGACAGCGTCACCGAGGGCGCGGGCATGAACGACAACGCCACGGCCGCGGCCACCGTGCTGCAGACCGCGCTGCGGCTCGCCCCGCGCCAGAGCCAGGTGACGCAGAAGGTACGGTTCGCGTTCTGGGGCGCGGAGGAGTTGCAGAGCGTCGGCTCCGCGTCCTACCTGTCCCGGCTCTCCGAGGCCGAACGCCGCCGCATCCGCGTGCTCCTCAACGGCGAACTGCTGGGCTCGCCCAACGACGTCCGTCGTGTGTGGCGGGGCGCGTCCCCCGGCAGCGACGCGGTGTCCGCGCTCTTCCAGGACTGGTTCACCCGCCGGGGCCTGCCGTTCGACACGGTCCCCTCGACGTCGCTCGGCTCCGACCATCTCGTCTTCGACGAGGCCGGCATCGCGGTGGGCGGTCTCGACGCCGGGCTACGCGCCGTCAAGACGGAGGAGGAACAGGCCCGCTACGGCGGACGGGCGGGGCAGCTGTACGACCCCTGCTACCACCAGCCGTGCGATGACCTGGGGAACGTGAACGCGCGTGCGCTGGGGCAGAACGCGCCCGCGCTCGCCTACGCACTCGGGTACGCGGCCCACGCCGCCGTTCCGTGACCGGATCGGCCACACCGCGATGACGATGCGTAGGCCCTGCCCCTGAACACGCCTGTCCACAAATGTCCTTGAGCGGGTGGCTGACCGGCCGAACACGACAAGGAAGCCGAACAGCCTCCTCCATTAATATCGCTCGACGTAAGGGCGCCACCCGCCTATTTGGCCAATCTGATCTATCCGCCTCCCTCCCTTCACAACGGCCTTGCGGGGACTGTCACGGCACGGCATAGTCGGCAATTAATCGCATGAATTCCATGCGAAGAAAAGCCATCCGAAATCGGGGGGAGGGGTCGACCATGCTTTACGACTACTGACACGCAGGCGTGGCCCGGGAATTACACCCGGGCCACGCGTTCATGTGCCGAGGCCATAAAGCGAGTCGCGGGAGCACGCGTGTCTGACTATGACCCCTTGTCGCCGGTCATGGTGGAGAATCCCTATCCCGCCTACGCGCAATTGCGGGCGACGGAGCCGGTTTTCTGGAGCGAACGGCTCGACTCGTGGGTACTGACGCGATACCGCGACTGCCGGGCGGTTCTGAGCGACGCGCACACCTTCGCCAGCGACCGGCGCCGGGCCGGGTTCGAGCGCCCCACCGCGTCGAGCATGCAGAATCTCGACCCCCCTGAGCACACGCCCCTTCGCCGGCTTTTCACCACCACGTTCAGGGAACAGGACCTCGACGGCATCGGGGACGCCGTCGTGGCCGACACCCGTGAGCTGGTGGCCAAGTACGCCGATGCGCCGGAGTTCGACTTCACCGCGGACGTGGCGCGCCCCGTCGCGCTCTTCGCGGTGTGCCGGCTGCTGGGAGTCGATCCCCCGCCCGTCGCCCGGTTCGCGGCGCTCTCCGACGCACTGGTCCGCGGAATGGACGCGGGCCTGCGCCCCGAGGTCCGCGAGCCGGCGCTCGCGGCCCGGGAGAAGGTCAGCGACCTCATCTCCGGCTGGTACCACGCCACTCGCCGTCCCGGGCTGCTCTCCCAGGTGCTCGCCGGGGCGGAGCGTGCGGGTGTTCGGGAGCCGGAGATCTGGAACAGCGCGCGGGTGCTGTTCCTCGCCGGTTACAGCACCACCGTCGGTGCGGCGGCGAACGCGGTGCACACCCTGCTGACGCACCCCGGCACAGTGGAGCGGATGAGGGACCCGCAGCTGCTGGCGAGCGGGGTCGATGAACTCCTGCGGTTCGACGGCCCGGTGCAGGGCACCAGCCGTACCTGCGTGGAGCGGACCGGACTCGGCGGCGTCACCATCGAGCGCGGCGAGCTCGTCCTGATGCTGTTCGGGGCGGCCAACCGCGATCCCGAGCAGTTCGCCTCCCCCGACGACCTGGTGCTCGACCGCAGCCCCAACCGCCATCTCTCCTTCGGCTGGGGGCCGCACGCGTGCACCGGCGCGACGCTCGCCCGGATCGTCGTCCGGGCCCTGGTGACCGGGCTGCTCACCGGGCCGCGGCCGCCCCGGCCCGCCGGGCCGCCCTGGCGGGAACGCCGCGCGACCCTGCGGTACCCCGACCGGCTGCCGCTGACCTTCCGGCCCGAGCGGCCCTGAACCGTCCACCGGCAACGGCCACCTCGGGGCGGTGCCGCCCGCCCGGCCGCCCTCGGCGCCCCTCGCCCACCACCGCGACAGGTCACGGAACCCGGCGACCGAATCGGAGTGCATGTTAGGTAAGCCTAAGCTAAGTTAGTCGGCGATCGCCTCTCCGGGGGGCGCTTCCGCTAAGGAGACTGACGCCGCATGACCTCACTCGCCTACCGCATCCGCCGTACTGCCGCGATCGCGGTGAGCCTCGCCGCCGGCAGCACGCTCGCGCTGGCCGGCACCGCGACCGCGCACCCGGGCCCGCAGTCCGCGCCGGTCGCCAAAGGGCTGTACCAGTCCGCGTACTCCGAGCGAAACCACGTGCTCTGGGCCACCTCCGCGGTGGGCAGGCCGCCGGTCGGGGTCGAGCCCCGCGGGTCTCGCGGTCAACGAGCGGTCCGGCACCGCCTACGCCACCGACCTCGCCAACGACCGGATCATCGAGATCGCCCCGGGTGCCGCCGGACCACGGCTGATCCCGACGGGGGACGGCCCGCTCTCGATAGCCCTCTCCGCGGACGGCCGCACCGCCTACTCCGCCGATCAGGCCGCCGGCACCGTCTCGGTGATCAACCTGCGCAAGGGGGCGGTCACCAGGACCGTGCCGACCGGGGCGGGCGCGCTGCCCGTCGCCGCCGACCCGCGCTCGGGCCGGGTCCTGGTCGCCAACCGCAGCACGGCCGGTGTCTCGGTCGTCGACCCCCGTAAGGGCACCGTCGTCGACACCCTGAACACCGGGGCCAACCCCAACCATGTGCGGGTGGCCCACGGCGCGGCGTTCGTGGTCGCCAAGTCCGGCTCCGGCCCCGAGGGCGAGGACGTGCTGCACCGCTTCCCCCTCGGGCGCTGACGCCCGGCCCCGGGCCCGGCCCGGTCCGGAGCCGCACCGCGTCCCGCCCGCCTCGCCCGAGCGCGGGCGGGACCCCGGCGCCGAGCCACCACCGCATCCGTACGGGGACAGCCTGCCGCCGCCCTGCCCGAACTGCCCGCACCACGCGGTACCGAGCGCGCATCGCCCGCGTACCGCGCGCTCCGATCAGAAACGCCCTTCCCCACATGACGCATCGATTCGCCCTCCCGCCCCTTCGCCCCTCGCTCCGACAACTCCCCCGTCGGGACCGGGCCGTTCCCGACGGTTCCGTGGTCCGGCCGGCGGCCGGTCCGCGGACCGGGGAGCCGCACCGCATACCGGGCGCGCTCGCATGAGCCGCACCGTCTCCGCCGCGGTCCCGGCGCCCGCGGACGCCCCCGACCCCGTGCCGCACACCGTCACCAGTCCGCTCCTCACCCGCCTCGCCCGGCGCATCGAGCAGGCCGGTCAGGCCGAACGCGGCGCGCTGACCGCCGCGTTCTGGGCCACGGTCGAGCGGGACGGCACGCCGCTCATCGAACCGCTCGACGACGATCCGCACCACCGGGCGGTGACATTTCTGTGGCGCGGCCACCGCGCCACCCGCCAGGTGCTGTTGCTCGCCCACGGGCTCACCGACCCCGACGACCTCACCGGTTCGCTCCTCACGCCCCTGCCCGGCACCGAGATCTGGTACCTGACCCGCCGCCTGCGGGCCGATCACCGCGGCTCGTACCGCATGGTCGCGGATATCTCGACCGGTCCGCTGCCCGGCGCGGAGGAACCGCTGCGGGCCCGGCTGCGGGGACTGGCCGCCCACGCGGCCCCCGACCCGCACAACCGGACCCCGCTGCGCGAAGGCGCCGGATCGGCCGGGAGTTCGCTCTTCGAGCTGCCGTTATCCCCGCCGCAACCCTGGCGGGAGCCACGCCCGGACGCCCCGCGCGGCACCGTGGAGCGCCTCCGCAGCCCCGGCCTCACCCTGGGCGACCAGCACGCGGTCCGGGTCTACCACCCGCCGTCCGGGACCGCGTCCGGGCCGCTGGACGTGCTCGTACTGCCCGGCGGGGAGCGGTGGTTCGGGGCGCTCGGCCTGGCCGCCACGCTCGACGCGCTGCTGGCCGAACGGAGGATTCCGCCGCTGCTGGCACTGGCGCCCGAGGTGGCCGGCCCGGCCGGCTGGTGGCGCGAGCCCGGCACCCACGACCGCTACGCCGACTTCCTCGCCGACGAGTTACTGCCCTGGGCGGCCGCGCTCCGGCCGGTCACCACGGACCCACGGCGCACCGTCGTGGCCGGGCAGGGCCTGGGCGGCACCGCCGCGCTGCACACCTGTCTGCGGCGGCCCGAGCGGTTCGGTGGCGCGCTGGTCCAGTCCCCCGCCGCCGCCCGGCCCTCGGACGGCCGGCACGCCGGGAACGGTCACGGCCGGCCGTCCTGGCCGTCGCAGTGGTTCGCCGCACCGCACGGGGTCCCCGTCCGGGTCCACCTCAACGTAGCCCGGCGGGAAGCGGCGGCGGAGCCGGGGTCCGGCCTCCCTGACCTCCTGCGCCGCCACGGTCACACCGTCACCCGGCAGGAGTTCAGCGGCGGCGCCGACTACGCCTGCTGGCGCGGCGGGCTGGCCGACGGCCTGATCGCCCTGCTCGGCGGCTGACCGGCAGTTGACCGGCAGCCGTGCCGTGGGGTGCCGTCCGTCGTGGGCGGCGGGCGGTCCACGGGGCAGGGACCGGGAGACACCCCGGAGGCTGAAGTAAGGTGACCCTAAGTCCATTGCCCAGTTGTCCGGAGTGCCTTCCATGCCCGTGCCGCCGCAGGACACCCCGAACCACCCGCCCCGACTGGCGCGCCCCGATGCGCTGCCGCGGCTCCCCGGGCCGGGCTTCGCGCTGCCCGCGCCGGACGGGACCGGGGACTTCTGGGCCGGGGTCCGCCGCCGCGGCACCCCGCTCGTCGCGCCGGACCCCGCGGCCGGCGCCGAGCACGTCGCCGTGACGTTCCTGTGGCGCGGCACCGACCGGACCCGCGCCGTCCAGGTACTGCCGAACAAACTGGCCGACCCACGGGACCCCGGGGCCAATCTCATGGAGCGCGCCCCCGGCACCGACATCTGGCACTGGACGGTCCGCCTGCGGCACGACTGGCGCGGCACCTACGACCTCTTCGTCGACGAGGGCGGCGGTCCCGAGCCGGGCGGCGCCGACTACTGGCGCTGGCTGCGCACCCAGCGCCGCACCGATCCGCACAACACCCGTCTGCTGCCGCGCCGTTGGGGCGGTGAGCCGGTCCCCTACGCCGAACTGTCCGGGGCCCCGGCCGCGGTGGACTGGGAGCCCAGGCCGGGCATCCCGCGGGGCACCGTCAGCGAGCACACGGTGCACAGCGGGCACCTCGGCACCGACCGCCGGTTCTGGCTGTACCAACCGCCCGGCACGGCACGGGAGACGGCGGAGCTGCCCGTCCTCGTCCTGCTCGACGGAGAGCACTGGCAGCCCCGGCTCGGTGTCGCGCACCTCCTGGACAATCTGATCGCCGACGGGCGCGTCCCGCAGCTCGCCGCCGTCCTGCCGGATTCCGTCGACTCCGGCACCCGGTGGGCGGATCTGACGTGCCGTCCCGAGTACGTCGGTTTCCTCACGGACGAGCTGCTGCCCTGGGTCGCCGGACGGCTGCCGGTGACCGGCGACCCGGCCCGTACCGTGATCGCCGGGCAGAGCCTGGGCGGACTCACCGCGGCCTACGCGGCGTTCGCGGCACCGCACCGTTTCGGGAACGCCCTGGCCCAGTCGGGCTCGTTCTGGTGGCCCGAGGGTCCGGAGCCCGAGTGGCTGACCGCCCGGCTCGCGGAGTCGCCCCGGCTGCCCGTGCGCTTCTGGCTCTCCTTCGGCCAGCAGGAGTGGGTGGCCCTCCCGGCCGCCCGGCGGCTGCGCGCGACCCTCGCCGCCGCCGGCTACGACGACGCCGTCTACCGCGAGTTCAACGGCGGCCACGACTACCTGTGCTGGCGCACCGAACTGGCCGACGGGCTGGTGGGCCTGCTCTCCCCCGGCAGAGCCGCCGCCCGGACCGCCGCCTAGCCACCGTCCCCACCGGCCTGCCGGACGTCGCCCTCCGGCAGGCCGGCCGTACCGCGGCCCCGTGCGCCCGTCAGGGCCGGCCCGCCGCCACGAACCGGGTGCGGGCGTCGTACGGGGCCGGGCCGTAGTGGGCGGTCATGTGTCCAGCTCCTTCAGGCGGGTGGCCAGGACGGCGGCGATCTCGTCGAGCCGGCGGTCCTGCATCAGCTGCGGGTGGGTGCAGTCCAGGTCGCGGTTGATGATCGCGCCGGTCACATGCGGCCGCCAGGCCTCCCGGGTGAGCCAGTCCTCGGCGCGCGGCGCGGCGGCGGTGAAGAACAGCAGGTCGCCCTGGTAGGTGAGGTGGTGGTGGGCGCGCATCATCCGCGCGTGGTTGGGCACGATATCGACGATCTTCGACAGGGTGTGGTCCGTGAGGCCCGCGAGCGGGCTGCCCGCGCGGCGCAGGGTGGCCAGGACCTCGTCCCGGGTGCGCTCGTCGGTGCGGTCGAAGCCGGCCATGCGCAGCACCGCGGTGAGTGCGTCGCCCTCCTCGGGCGCGGGCCGCTCCCGCCACTGTTCGGCGGGGAACGCGTCGAGCAGCGCGAGCAGTTCGACCGTCTCCCCCGCCTCCTGGAGCAGCACCGCGACGGTGTGCGCGAGGATGCCGCCGACGGACCAGCCCAGCAGCCGGTAGGGGCCGTGCGGCTGGACCGTGCGCAGATGGTGCACATAGTCCTCGGCCTGCTCCGCCAGCGCGCGGGGCAGCGGTGCGTCCCCGGCCAGGCCGCGGGCCTGGATGCCGTACACCGGCTGGTCGGGTCCGAGGCGGGCGGCCAGGCCCGCGTAGCACCAGGCGAGACCGCCGGCGGGGTGGAAGGCGAAGAGCGCGGGCCGGTCGCCGGTGGTGCGCAGCGGCAGCACGACGTCCAGGGCGTCCCCGGACGCCGGTCCGGAGCTGTCCAGGCGGGCGGCCAGCGCGGCCGGGGTGGGCGCCTCGAAGAGCGAGCCGATCGTCAGCGCGCAGCCGAACGCCGCACGGACGCGCGCCACCAGCCGCACCGCGAGCAGCGAGGTGCCGCCCAGGTCGAAGAACGCGTCGTCGGGACCGGCCTGTTCGAGGCCCAGCACCTCGGCGAAGAGCCGGGTCAGGGTCTCCTCGCGGGGGTCGGCCGGGCGGCGCGCGCCGCGGCCGCCGGTGAAGACCGGGGCGGGCAGGGCACGGCGGTCCAGCTTGCCGTTGGGGGTCAGCGGCAGGGCGTCCAGCGCGATGACGCTCGCCGGGACCATGTGCTCCGGCAGCGTACGGGCCAGCCCGGCCCGTACGGCGTCGGGTGCGGCGCCGCCGGTGACATAGCCGACGAGCCGCTGTTCGCCGGCGCCGTCCTCGTGGACCAGCGCGCAGGCGCCGTCCACCCCGTCCTGTGCGGTCAACACCGCCTCGATCTCGCCGAGTTCGATGCGCTGGCCGCGCAGCTTCACCTGGTGGTCGGTGCGGCCGAGGTACTCCACCTCGGCCTGTTCCGTCCAGCGGGCGAGGTCGCCGGTGCGGTACATGCGGCTGCCGGGCGGCCCGAAGGGGTCGGCGACGAACCGGGAGGCGGTGAGCGCGGGGCGGTTCAGGTAGCCGTCGGCGAGTTGCCGGCCGGCCAGGTAGAGCTCGCCGGGGACACCCGGCGGGCAGGGCCGGAGCGCGGCGTCGAGGACGTACAGCCGGGTGTTCCACACCGGCCGCCCGATGGGCACCGGGCCGCTGTCGTCCGCCGCGCACGCGTGGTACGTGACGTCGACGGCGGCCTCCGTCGGCCCGTAGAGGTTGTGCAGCTCGGTGTCCGGCAGGGTGCGGGCGAAGGTGTGCGCGGTGTCGCGGGGCAGGGCCTCTCCGCTGCAGAAGACGCGGCGCAGCGCCCCGCATCCGGCGGGGTCCGCCGCGGTGAGGAAGACCTGGAGCATCGACGGCACGAAGTGGCAGGTGGTGACGGCCTGTTCGCGCAGGAGCCGGGCCAGGTAGTGGGGGTCCTTGTGGCCGCCGGGCTCGGCGACGACGAGCACCGCGCCCTCGCGCAGCGGCCAGAAGAACTCCCACACCGACACGTCGAAGGTCGCGGGGGTCTTCTGGAGCACCCGGTCGGCGGCGGTCAGCGGGTAGCTGTCCTGCATCCAGCGCAGCCGGTTGTCGATCGCCCCGTGGGACACCACGACGCCCTTGGGGCGGCCGGTCGAACCGGAGGTGTAGAGGACGTAGGCGGGGTGCGCGGGGGTGAGCGGCCGTCCCGGGTCGACCGGGAGGTAGCCGGAGAGGTCGAGTCCTTCCAGGACGGCCAGCGGGGTGCCGGTGTCCTGGGGCAGCCGGGCCGTGTGGTCGGTGACGGCGCACACCGGCGCGGCGTCGTCCAGCATGCCGGCCAGCCGTGGCGCCGGGTGGTCCGGGTCGAGCGGCAGGTACGCGGCGCCGGACTTCAGCACGGCGAGCAGGGCGACGACCAGCTCCACCGACCGCGGCACCGCGACCGCCACCACCGTTCCGGGCCGGGCGCCGAGGGTCTGCAGATGGCGGGCCAGCCGGTTGGCGCGGGTGTTGAGGTCCGCGTAGCTGAGCGTGGTGTCGCCGTGGACCAGTGCGGGGGCGGTCGGGGTGCGGGCGGCGCGGGCCTCGATGGGGCCGATGAGGGTGGTCGGCGGGAGCCGGCGGTCCGTGCGGTTGAACTCGTCGACGACCAGGGCGTGTTCGGCGGGGGTGGCGATGCCGTGGGTGGCCATGGGGGTGTGCGGGTCGGCGGCGGTGAGCCGGTCCAGCAGGCGCAGGAACCGCTCCTGGTGGGCGTCGAGACCGGTGTCCTCGTAGAGGGCGGGGTTGCCGTCGTGGTCGATGCGCAGGCCCCTGCCGTCGGCCCGGTCGTAGACGTTGAGGGTCAGGTCGTCGACGGGCCCGGCGGAGAGGTTGCGGGCGCGGGCGGGTGCGCCGGCGAACGCCACGCCGTAGTCGAACGGCATGATGTTGACGAGCGGCCCCACCAGGGCGCGGCTCTCCCCGAGCAGTCCCAGGTCGCGGCGGATGTCCTCGTAGCGGTAGCGCTGGTGGCGGCGGGCCGCGCGGATGCCGAGCACGACCTGCCGGACCAGTTCAGCGAAGGTCGCGTCGGGGGAGACGGTCAGCCGCAGCGGCAGCACGTTCATGACCATGCCGGGCACCCGCAGGGCGGCCGAGCCCATGCGGCCCATCATCGGCAGTCCCAGCACGACATCGGACCGGTCCGTGGCGCGGGAGGTGTAGAGGGCCTTCGCCGCGATCAGGACGTCGGGCCAGGTGGCACGGAGCCGGGCGGCGAGTGCGTGGACGCCCTCGGTGGTCTCCGGCGGCAGGAAGGCGGTGCGGCGGCGGAAGGTCCGGGCGGGCAGCGCGCCGCGGCCCGCGAGCCGCGGCGCCTCGGGACGGTCGGCGAAGGCCTCGGCCCAGTGGTCGCGGTCGGCGGTGAAGTCCGGTGAGGCGCGGTAGGCGGCGTCCTGGGCGACCAGGTCGGTGAGGCTGCCGAAGGTCCGGGGGCCGGGCTCCTCACCCCGGACGAGGGCGGTGTACACCTCGGCGGTACGGCGCACCAGGAGGGAGTATCCGAAACCGTCCATGACGAGGTGGTGGATGCACTGGTACCACAGCCAGCGCCGCTCCCCGACGCGGAACAGGGCGTGCCGGAAGAGCGGACCGGCCGCCAGGTCGAAGGGCTCGGCGAGGTCGTCGCGCATCCACCGCCCGGCGGCCTCCGCACCGTCGTCGGCGTCCCGCATGTCGCGCACGGTGAGCGGCGGTTCGACCCGGTCCAGGACGTGCTGTCGCGGGCCGTCCGGGGTGTCCTCGATCCGTACGCGCAGCGCGTCGGCCTCGTCGGCCACCCGGCGCAGGGCGTGGGCGAAGAGGTCCGGGTCGAGTGCGCCGTCGATCTCCAGGCACTCGGCGGTGTTCTGGGCGGGGCTGAGCGGGTCGAGGGCCTGCGCGTACCACATGCCCGACTGTGCCGCCGTCAGCGGCAGGACGGCCTGCGGGGTCCCGGTGCCGGGCCCGCCGCCGGTGAGGAGGACCGTCACGAGGTGGCTCCCAGCAAGGGGGCCCAGGACTCGATGGCGGGCTGTTCGGCGAGGTCCACGAAGGCGGCCTCGACGCCGTGTTCGCGGCGCCAGCGCTCGACGAGCGCCATGAGGCGGACCGAGTCCAGTCCGTAGTCCACGAGGTTCTCGTCGAACGGTATGTCGCTGGGGTCCTCGCCGAGGGAGTCGGCGACGTCCCGGCGGATCTGCTCCAGGGTGAGCGCCATGGCGGCTCAGGCCTCCTTGAAGAGGGCGTCGGTGGTGGTGACGACCGCGCAGCGGCCGGCGGCCCAGCGCAGGGCCATGTCGTGGTCCGCGCGGGAGAAGTCGGCGACGGCGTCCGCGACGACGAACGCCTGGATGTCCCGCGACCAGGCGTCGCAGGCGCTCATCAGCACGCCGATGTGGGCGTACACCCCGACGACGACGAGCTGGTCGCGGCCCGCCGCGCGCAGCAGTTCCTCCAGCTCGGTGCGGGCGAAGGCGCTGTACTTCCACTTGGTGAGGACGGTGTCGCCGGGCGCGGGCGCGACGGCCTCGGGTGTGGCGAGGGCCTCCGGGTCGTCCGCGACGCCGGGGCCCCAGAAGTCGAGTTGCAGGCCGCGTTCCTCGGGGGTCTGGCCGCCGCGCTGGGCGGAGTAGACGACCGGCACACCGAGCCGGCGGCACTGTTCGAGGAGCCGGGCCGTGTTGTCGAGCATGCCGGTGAGCGGCGGTTCGCCGGGCGGGAAGGCGCCGAGGAAGTGCTGTTGCAGGTCGTGGACGAGCAGCACGGCGCGCGCGGGGTCCGCCGTCCAGGCGACGCGGTTGGCCGGCAGCTCGTCCCCGGCCGGCAGGGGGTAGGACGCGATGGCGGGAAGTGCCATGGGGGGGCCTTTCAGTGCTGCGGTGCGGTGGCCGCGGCGGACCGCAGCCCCTTCTTGCTGACCTTGCCGATCCCGGTCTGCGGGAAGGCGTCGACGAACTCGACGCGGTCGGGGACCTTGTAGGCGGCGAGGCCGCGTTCCCGGACGAAGCGTTTGACGGCGACGGGCTTCAGCGGCTCGGCGCCGGGGCGCAGGATGACGTAGGCGAGGGTGCGTTCGCCCAGGTACTCGTCGGGCACGGCGACGACGGACACGTCGTGCACGGCGGGGTGGGCGAGGATGACGTTCTCGACCTCCTCCGGCGCGATCTTCTCGCCGCCCCGGTTGATCTGGTCCTTGGCCCGCCCCTCCACGACGAGGTGACCGGTGGCGGTGCGGCGCACGATGTCTCCGGTGCGGTAGAAGCCGTCCTCCGTGAAGGCCGTCGTCTGGTGCTCCGGGGCGCGCCAGTAGCCGCGGATGGTGTACGGCCCGCGGGTGAGCAGATGGCCGAACCCGTCCTCCGTGACCTCGTGTCCGGCGTCGTCGACGATCCGGATCTCGTCGTCCGGGGAAATCGGCCGTCCCTGGGTGGTGACGACGGTCTCGGGGTCGTCGTCGAGCCGGGTGTAGTTGACCAGTCCCTCGGCCATGCCGAAGACCTGCTGGAGCCGGCAGCCCAGGGCGGGCGCCAGCCTCCGGGCGGCCTCCTCGCTGTACTTCGCGCCGCCGACGAGCACCACGTCCAGGCTCGACAGGTCGCTCTGCGTCTCCGCGGCGGCCGTCGTCCACACGAGGGCGAGCGGCGGCACCAGCCCGGTCAGGGTGATCCGTTCCCGTTCGATCAGCGGGAAGGCGGTCGCCGGGTCCGGTGCGGGGCACAGGACGACGGTGCCCCCGGCGTACAGCGCGCCGAGCCACCCGGGGGAGCTCATCGGGAAGTTGTGCGCGGCCGGCAGCACCACGAGGAACCGGGTACCGGCGTCGACCCCGCAGATCTCGTTGGAGCCCCGCACCGAGTAGAGGTAGTCGTCGTGGGTGCGGGGAATGAGCTTCGGCACGCCCGTGGTGCCGCCGGACAGCTGGAGGAAGGCCAGCTCGTGCGGCTCGGGCCCGTCGGGCGGGCCGGCCGGGTCGCAGGGGACGTCGGAGAGCGCGGTGTGCTCGCCCGGTTCGCCGGCGACGAAGACGTGCCGCAGGCTCGGCGTCCGCGCCCGGACCTTGGTGGCCAGGGCACGGTGGTCGAAGCCGGCGTGGCGGTCGGGGATGACGTAGGCGGTGGCCTCGGTGAAGGAGCAGAAGTAGCCGATCTCCGTCTCCCGGTGCGCGGGCAGCGCGTAGACGGGCAGCGCGCCGATCCGGAAGAGCGCGAAGACCACCTCGAAGAACTCGCCGGTGTTGGGCAGTTGCACCACGACCCGGTCGCCCTTGGCGATCCCGCGGGCCGCGAACCCGCCGGCCAGCCGGTCGGCGCGCTGGTCGAGCTGCCGGTAGGTCCAGGTGCGGCGCCCGGGGGCCGGATCGACGAGGGCGGTCCGGTCGGGGTGGGCGGCGGCGCGCTCGCGCAGCATGCCGCCGAGCGTCTCACCGCGCCAGTACCCGGCGGCCCGGTAGCGGGCGGCGAACTCGGCGGGCCAGGTGGGGGCGTCGAGCCCCGGGGTGGTGGCGAGGGCGTCGGTGCTCACAGCGAGGCTCCCACGGCGCTCAGGAAGGTACGGAACTTCGCTCCGGTCTCGGCGGTCTCGGCCTCCGCAGAGGAGGCGGCCACCACACCGGCGCCCGCGAACAGCCGCAGGCCGCGGCCCTCGGCCTCGGCGCAGCGGATCGTCACCACCCATTCGCCGTCGCCGTCCGCGTCCTGCCAGCCGACCATGCCGGTGTACGGGCCCCGGTCGAAGGGCTCGGACTCGCCGATCACGGACCGGGCCACCTCGGTCGGGGTGCCGCACACCGCGGGTGTCGGGTGCAGCGCGGACGCCAGCTCCAGGGCGCAGACGCCCGGATCGGCCGGTTCGCCGGTGAGGGTGGTCGACAGGTGCCACATGGCCGCGGTGCGCACCAGCGTCGGGCGGGCGGGCACCTCCAGCTTCCTGGCGTACGGGGCGAGTGCCTCGCGTACGGCGTCGACGACGACGGCGTGCTCGTGCAGGTCCTTGGCCGACTCCAGGAGGGCGGCCGCGCGCCGGACGTCCTCGGCCAGGTCGGCGCTGCGCGGCGCGGAGCCGGCCAGCGGGTTGGCGACGATCCTGCCGTTCCGGCGGGCCACCAGCAGTTCGGGGCTGGCGCCGATCAGGGTGCGGCCGGGGCCGCTGGGCACGGCGAAGGTGTAGCCGGACGGGTCGCGGCGCGCCAGGCGGCGCAGCATCGCGGTCAGGTCCGGCTCCCGCCGGGCCGTCAGCTCCAGCGTCCGGGCGAGCACGACCTTGTCGAACTCCCCGGCCCGCATCCGGCGGACCGCGGCGGCGACCGCCGCGCCGTACCGCTCGGCCGACGGCACCTCCCGCAGCTGCCAGCCGTTGTCCTCGGCGGCCGCCACGGGCAGGGCGATGAGCGGGTCCTCGTGCAGCGGCGGCGCCCAGCGCACGGAGTCCGGGACGGCGAGTGCGTGCGGGGCGTCCGCGGCGAAGGGCAACGAGCCGACGACGACCGGTGCGGGGTGGCCCGCGTGCCGCCGCGCGTCGAGGGTCTCCCGGACCCGGCGGGTCAACGGCCTTGCGTCGTGGGGTATTCCGACGGCGGTGCCGTGGCCGAGCAGGGTCTGCCGGGGTGTGGCGAGGAAGCGGTCCGTGCCGGGGCGGTAGGCGTCGAGCAGGGCGGTCGCGGCACCGGGGGCGAGCAGGGTGGGCGGCGCGGGGTCCGGGGGCGGCGCGGTGGGTTCGCACAGGGAGGCGGACATGACTGTCTCCAAGGGGAAGGGGCGCGAGCGACGTCGCAGGGGGTGGCGGGGGCGGGTCCGGTTCAGGCCCGCAGCGTCGCGCCGCCGTCGACATACAGGTCGTGCATGGTGATGTGGCGGGCGCGGTCGGAGACCAGGAAGACGACGGCGTCGGCGATGTCGGCCGGGTCGGCGATCCGGCCGAGCGGGATGCCGGTGCGGTGCGTCGCGAGGTCGCCCGTGATGACGCGCTGTGCGGCCGCCGTCTCGCTCTCCGCGGCGTTCCACAGGGCGCGCTGCATGTCGGTGAGCGTCGAGCCGGGAGAGACGGTGTTGCAGCGGACGCCGCGCGCGGCCACCTCCAGGCCCAGGCACTTGGTGAACATCACGACCGCCGCCTTCGACGCCGCGTAGGCGGACATGCCCGCGCGGGGGATGCCGGCCGCGTTGGAGGCCACGGTGACGATGCTGCCGGAACCCCGCGCGGCCATGCGGCGGGCGGCCGCCCGCGAGACGTGGAAGACGCCGTGGGTGTTGACGGCGAAGGTGGCCGCCCAGTCCTCGTCGGTGAGGTCGGTGACGGCGGAACTGCGCAGTATTCCGGCGACGTTGACCACGATGTCCAGCGGTCCGAGGGAGTCCTCGGTCCCGGCGACGAGGGTGTCGACGGCGGCCGTGTCGGTGACGTCGAGGCGGCGGGCGGTGACGTGCTCCGGGTGCTCCTGGGCGAGCTTGTCGACGCCCTCGGGAGTCAGGTCGGTGGCGACGACCCGGGCACCACTCGCGACGAGGGCCCGGACCACCGCCTCACCGATGCCCCGGCCCGCCCCCGTCACGAGGGCCAGCCGCCCCGTGAGTTCCAGGCCGGTGGCGCTCACTTGACCATGGCCTTCCGGATGTCGCCGAGCACCGAGACGGCGGCCTCGGCGCCGCCCAGGCTCGTCCACTTCGAGCCGTCGATCATGGTGGCGTGCTTGTCGTGCACGGCCTTCAGCTGCCGGTAGGCGGGCTTGGTGGCCAGCTTGTCCAGGAGGCCGGCGTCCGGGCCGGCGGTGGAGAGGGTGCCGATGAACAGCCAGTCGCCGTCGATCTCGTGGAGGTTCTCGTCGCTGAGCGGCGTGGAGTGGCCCTGGCCCGGCTTGTTCTGTACGCCGGGCCGCCGGAAGCCCAGGTCCTTCAGGACGTCGCTGATGAACACGCCCTGCTGCATGACGGCGGTGCCCTTGGCCGAGTAGCGGGCCACCGACACGCTCGTGCCGGCCCGTGCGCCGAGGTCCTTCTTCAGCGCGGCGGCCTTGGTGTCGTATCCGGCGAGGACCTTCTTGGCCTCGTTGTCCTTGCCCAGCGCCTTGCCGGTGAGGGCGAGGGACTTCTTCCAGTCCTTGGTGCGGCCGATGGTGACCACGGTGGGCGCGATCCGCCGCAGCTGTTCGAGGATCTGGGTGTCGGTCGTCTGCCCGGCGAGGATGACGTCGGGTCTGGACCGGACGACCTTCTCGATGTCCGGTCCGGTCACCGCACCCACGACCGGTATGCCCTTCGCCCGGTCCGCGAGGTATCCGGGGGCGCCGTGCTGGCCGCGGCCGGCGGTCAGCCCGATGGGCTTGACGCCGAGGGCGAGCGCCGAGTCCAGGTCCATCTCGCTGAGCGCCAGGACCCGTTCGGGCGCGGCGGGCACCTTGACCTTCGTGCCGGTCGCGTCGGTGATCCGGGTGACCTTGTCCGCCGCGCCGTCCGTGCCGTCGCCGGCCTCGGGCGCGCCGCACGCGGTCACGGTCAGGGCACAGGCGGCGAGGAGGGCGGCCGCGGCGGCGGGGCGGGAAGGTTGGCGGGAAGAGGCTTGCAACATGGCCTGAGATCTCCGTAGTTCGATAAGACGGCGAGTCCGGAAAATGCGCAGATTTTCCGGCCGCACCGAGAAAATCCGCATGACAAAGAAGGCCTTTGTCGGCATACGAGCGGTCAAGCCCACAGCGCGAAGCTTAGGTTAGGCTAACCATATGTCAATCACGCAAGGAGACCGGACGGAAGCGGAACGTATCCGTCCGTGCCGGCGGCCGCCCTTCCGGGCCCGCCCCGTCGCCTGGGCGGCCGCCGGACTCGTCGCCGTGCTGCTGGGGTTCGTCCTGCTCTCGCTCCTCATCGGCACCGGTTCCAGCTCCGCCGGCCACGCCTGGGAGTACCTGCGCGGCGACCCGGCCGCGCGCGCCGACGCCCAACTGCGGCTCGCGGTAGTGGACGTACGCCTGCCGCGGACGCTCGCCGCCGTGCTCGTCGGCGTCTGCCTGGGCACGGCCGGCTGTCTGCTCCAGGCCGCGACCCGCAACCCGCTCGCCGAGACCGGACTGCTCGGCGTCAACTCGGGTGCGGCGTTCGCGGTCGTCCTCGGACTGACCTTCTTCGGCGCCACCTCCTCGTCCGCACTGCTGCTGTGGGCCCTGCTCGGCGGGATGGCCGCCAGTGCGGTCGTCCTCCTCTTCGCCGCGTCGGGACGGACCGCCGGTTCCCCGCTGCGGCTCGTCCTCGCCGGATCGGCGCTCGGCGCCACCTTCCACGGCCTGACCTCGTATGTGCTGCTGGGCACCCAGTCGACCTACGACACCTACCGCTACTGGACGATCGGCTCCCTCGCCGGCGTCGAGACCGCCGACCTGCTGCCCCTGCTGCCGGTGGTGACCTTCGGCCTGCTCATCGCGCTCGGCTGCGCCCGCCCCCTGTCGGCCCTCGGCCTCGGCGACGACAGCGCCCGCTCACTGGGCCACCACCCCGGGCGGATTCGCCTGCTCGTCGCGGCCGCCGTCTCGCTGCTGGCGGGCTGCGCGGTCGCGGTGGCCGGCCCCATCGCCTTCCTCGGACTGCTCGCCCCCTACACCGCCCGCACCCTGGCCGGGGCCCGGATGACCGTTCAACTGGCCCTGTCCGCGCTGATCGCGGCCGATGTCATGCTGCTCGCCGACATCCTCGCCCGGATCGTCATCCGGCCCTGGGAGACACCGGTCAGCGTGCTGCTCGCCTTCGTCGGCGGGCCCTTGCTCGTCTGGATCGCCCGCTCGTCCCGACTGTCCACGGCAGGAGCCTCGGCATGACGGCCCCCGGCACCCACCCGCCGCTCACCCCGCCGGACAGCACCGTGCTGCGCGCCGGCACCCTGTCCTGGCTCTTCCCGCGCCGCAGCGCCCTGGCCGCCGCCTTCCTCGTTCCGCTGATCCTGCTCCTCATCGCCCTGGCGGTCGCGGCGAGTTCGACCGGCATGCCGTTGTCGCAGACCCTCTCCGGGCTGCTCGGCACCGGCGACCCCGGAACAGTCATGATCGTGCGGGACTTCCGGCTGCCCCGGGTGGTCGTCGGCATCATGGTCGGTGGCGCCCTGGGGCTCTCCGGCTGCCTCACCCAGACCCTGGCCGGCAACCGCCTCGCCACCCCCGACCTCGTCGGGGTCAACGAGGGCGCCACCGCGGCCGTCGTGGCCGCGGCCGCCGGATCGGCGACCGGGATGGTCGGCGGCTGGTGGCTCGGCCCGCTCGGCGCCGTCGCCGCCGCCGCGCTGGTGGTGCTCTGCGCGGGCGGCGCGGGCAGCGGCGGCTACCGCCTCCTGGTGGTCGGCATCGGCGTCTCCACCTTCGTCGGGGCGGTGAGCGACCTGATCATGTCGCGGGAGAACGACAACACCGCCGGCGGCGTGTTCCTGTGGGCCGTCGGCAGCCTCAACGGCCGTGACTGGCACGTCGGCACCCCGCTGCTGACCGCCCTGCTCTTCCTGGTGCCGCTCGCCCTCATCGCCGGGCACCGGCTGCAACTGCTGCGCTTCGACGACGACATGGCCGCCTGCCTCGGCGTCGACCTGCGACGGGTACGGGCCGTGGCCCTCGCGCTCGCCGTCGCCCTCGCCGGCCTCGCGGTCGGCGTCGGCGGGCCCATCGCGTTCGTCGCGCTCGCCGCCCCGATCCTCGCCCAGCGGCTGAGCGGCCCCACCCGCGTCCCGGTCCTCGGCTCCGCGCTGACCGGCGCCGCCCTCATCGCCGCGGCCGACGCGCTGGGCCGGGTCGCCGCCCCCGTCGAACTCCCCGTCGGCGTCGTCACCAGCGTCCTCGGCGGACCCTTCCTCCTCTGGGTCCTCCTCCGCTCGGACCGGACCACCGGAAAGGCATGACCAGCATGACCGCAACTCCCGGGCTCGCCGTACGCGCACTGCGGGCCGGCTACTCCGGCCGCACCGTCGTCGAGGGAGCCGAGTTCACCCTGCCCGCCGGCCAGGTCGCCGCCATCGTCGGACCCAACGGCTGCGGCAAGTCCACCCTGCTGCGGACCATCGCCCGGCTCCACCGCCCGGAGTCCGGCGAGGTCCACGCCGACGGCGCCGACATCTGGCAGCTCAGCCAACGGCAGGCCGCCCGCCGGGTCGCCCTGCTGCCCCAGTCCCCGCGCGCACCCGAAGCCGTCACGGTCGCCGGGCTCGTCCGCTACGGCCGCCACCCCCACCAGGGACTGCTGCGCCAGTGGTCACGCGAGGACGAACACGCCGTACGCGAGGCGCTGGAGGCCACCGGCACCACCC
Source organism: Streptomyces sp. NPDC001219 (assembly GCF_053597915.1). NCBI lineage: Bacteria > Bacillati > Actinomycetota > Actinomycetes > Kitasatosporales > Streptomycetaceae > Streptomyces > Streptomyces sp. NPDC001219. Next base: position 143,490 of record NZ_JBSFJF010000012.1, read on the forward strand.
AGCTCGCCGACGAACGCCTCGACCGGCTCTCCGGCGGGCAGCGCCAGCGCTGCTGGCTCGCGATGGTGCTCGCCCAGCACACCCCCGTGGTGCTGCTCGACGAGCCCACCAGCGCGCTCGACCTCGGCCATGTCGTCGATGTCCTGGAACTCGTCCGCGAGGTCGCCGCCGCCGGCCGCACCGTCGTCATGGTGCAGCACGACCTGGCCTCCGCCGCCCGCTACGCCGACACCCTCATCGCGATGAAGGCAGGCCGCATCATCGCCCAGGGCACCCCCCGCGACACGGTCGACGAGGCCCTGGTCAAGGACCTCTACGCCCTGGACGCCGACATCCTGCGGGCACCGGGCGACGCGTCGCCGGTTGTCGTTCCCCGGGCACGGAGCAGCAGTTGACGCGGGGTTGGATTCCGGGGAGGGGGTGGGGGTGGGGTGGGGTGGGGTCTGTCCGCCCCCTCCTCCCCTGGCGCGGTTCCCCGCCCCCGCACACCCTCAGGGCCCGGCGGGCGGCTCTAGGCAACCGGTCTCCATGAAGGGGCCGTTGGTCTTCACTTCATAGTTGGTCTTCTGCACGAACGCCGTGACGCAGGCGTCCCCACGGCCCCAGAGCCCGATCTGTGCGCCCTCGGACGTGACGGAGTGGCCGGCCTCGTCGCGCGGACGGCGGGCCTCCTTCTTCGCGTCCCGCGCACCGGCGGGTGACATCTCGCGGGGCGGCGATGGGCGTTGTTGTCGCCGCTGTGCGGAGCGCCGTCGACAACTCCGGGCTCCACGTAGGGGGAAGCGCCGGGTGGACTGGGGCTGGAACTCGAAGCGGGGCTCGGGGAGATGCCCGCGGAGGTGCTCGGGGAGGTGCTCGGGGCGTCGGCCGTCGCCGCACCCGTGCCGCGCTGCGTACCGCACGCGGTCAGCGAGAGGGCGGCGCCCAGGAGGAGAGCGCCCGCGGCGACGCGTCTGCGCCGTCCAAACATCAGGGTCACCATGGACTGACCGTGTCATGACAGGAGTGCCTTTACCGGCGCATACCGCATAACATTGCCGTGCTCCCGCTTTGCGGGACGGGGCCGCGACACCGTGGCCCGCGGCGATATTCCCGCTGAGCACCGGCCGCTCAACTGCCCGACGTTCATGGCTGATTCACATCCATGCCGTGGCCACGCCGCGCGGAGCCTCAAACCCCGCCCTCCCGAAGCCCCCTGCATTCACGCCGAGTTCCGGCCGTGGGGGGACTCATGGTTTCGATGCCGTGAGTAAAGGATCTGCGGCGGAGAGTGGCCGAGATCGCGGAATATCCGGTTCCGCGGCACACTCCGCCGGGCCATGAGCACGATCGCCGCCGTTGAATCCTGCACCTCCGCGCCCGTGTTGACTCGTTCCCGACCTCCCCGGCCGGTGCGACTTGATGATCCGTTCGTCCCTGCCAGCATGTGGCGGCGCGGGCCGACGGCGGGCGCCGCCGTCCCGACACACCGCCTCCTCCCCGGGCCCACCCGGAGGAGAAGCCGAGACGAACAGAGGAGTGCAACATGTCGCGTCCCACCCGACGACAGGTGCTGTACAGCAGCGCCGCGGCCCTGACGGGGGCGGCGCTCGCCGCCCCCGCCGCCTTCGCCGACACCACGGCAGCCCGCCCCGCCAACGGACACGCGGCCGGGCACGGCCACATGGCCGGGCACGGGCAGTCCGGCGACCACCAGATGCCGGAGCCGTTCGACGAGACGTACCAGGGCCGTCACATCGAGGGCTGGCCGGCCGCCGACGAAGGCGAGCCGGGTGGAGGAGGCCACGGAGGCCACCACGCCGGCGGGGCAGCCGGTCCCCACGAGGGCATGGACTTCGTCGTCCGCATCGACAACGACGACCTCCATGTGATGCGGAACGCGGACGGCACCTGGATAAGCCTGGTGAACCACTACGAGACGTTCACCACGCCGCGGGCCCTGGCGCGCGCCGCCGTTCGCGAACTCCAGGGCGCTGACCTGGTCCCCGTCGTCACCGGCTGAGACCTGCCCCTGCTTGTCCCCCCACCGAGGAGTCCTCGACATGGCAGTCCGGAAGAACCAGGCGGATCTCACCGCCACCGAAAAGCGGAACTTCATCGACGCGGTGCTGGAACTCAAGCGCAGCGGCCGCTACGACGAGTTCATCAGCACCCACAACGCCTTCATCATCGGTGACACCGACAACGGCGAGCGGACCGGCCACCGGTCGCCGTCCTTCCTCCCCTGGCACCGCAGGTTCCTGATCCAGTTCGAAGAGGCCCTGCAGACCATCACGCCCTCGGTCACGCTCCCCTACTGGGACTGGACCGTCGACCGCTCACCCCGCAGCTCGCTCTGGGCCGAGGACTTCCTCGGCGGCGACGGGCGGACCGGCGACGGCCGGGTGACCTCGGGGTCGTTCGCCTTCGGCAACGGCAAGTGGCCGATGAACATCCGGGTGGACGGCCGGACGTTCCTGCGCCGCTCCCTCGGCTCAGGGGTCCGCGAGCTGCCGACCCGGGCCGAGGTCGACCGCGTCCTCGCGATGACGGTCTACGACGCCGCCCCCTGGAACAGCTCCTCCGACGGCTTCCGCAACAACATCGAGGGCTGGCGCGGCCCGAACCTGCACAACCGGGTACACGTCTGGGTCGGCGGACAGATGACCACCGGCGCCTCGCCCAACGACCCGGTCTTCTGGCTGCACCACTGCTTCATCGACAAGCTCTGGGCCGACTGGCAGCGCATGCACCCCAAGTCGGGCTATCTGCCGACCGGCAACACCCCCGATGTCGTCGACCTCCACGACACGATGAAGCCATGGAACGACGTCACTCCCGCGGACCTGCTGGACCACACCAAGTTCTACACGTATGGATGACAGGTACCTGACATCCGCGCTCCTGGCATCGATGCCCTGAGGGGCAGGGCCTGGTGGTAGCACCACCCAGGGCCGGGGAACGGTCAGCCTGCTGAGCGTTCCCCGGCCCTGCGACGGGCCATATCGCAGCCGTGGACTTGGCCGTGGCTGTGGCGCCGTGGTTGTGGCCGTGGCGCCGTGGCCCGTGGCCGTTGCGCGGGACTCCGGCGCCTCGCGGCGCGCGGGCCTTCGCGCTATGCCGTGCTCACGAACAGACGGTGCCGTCCGCCGGGACCTTGCCGTCCAGCAGATGCCTGTTCACAGCCTTGGTGGCGCACTGGTTGACGCCATACGTGCCATGGCCCTCGCCCTTGACCGTGAGCAGCTTCCCCACTCCCTTCCCGAGCTTCTCGGCCATCTTCCGGGCGCCCGCGACGGGAGTCGCCGGGTCGCCCGCGTTGCCTATGACCACGATGGGGGCGGCGCCGGGCGCCGAGACCTCCGGGGTGTCGGCCTTGCCGGTGACCGGCCAGCCGGTGCAGCCCAGCAGGCCTGTGGCGGTCAGCTCACCGAAGACCGGGGACGCCTTGCGGAACTCCGGCAGCCTGGCCTGCACTTCCTCGGGAGTGGCGCGCCGCCTGGTGTCGGCGCAGTTGATCGCGATGCTGGCGGACTCCGTGTTGCTGTAGTGCCCCTTGTCGTCCCGGCTCAGGTAGCTGTCGGCCAGCGTCAGGAGGTTGTCGCCGCTGCCCTGCTCCGCGTGGGAGAGCGAGACCGACAGGGCAGGCCAGGCCTCCTTGGTGTAGAGCGTCGCGGCGATGCCTATGACCATCTGCTCCTTGGTGAGCTTGCGTCCGCTCTTGGTCGGCATCGGGTGCTTACCGGTCTTCGCCAGGAGCTGGGCGATCCGCCGGCGTCCGTCCTCGGGGCTCCGGTACGGGCAGGTGCCGGGGGTCTTGACGCAGTGGGCGAGGTAGTTGTCCAGCGCCAGCTGGAAGCCCTTCGCCTGGCCCAGAGCCTCCTGTACGGCATCCTGGGTCGGGTCCACGACGGCGTCCAGAACGGTGCGGCCCACATGCTTCGGGAACAAGTGGGCGTAGACGCCACCCAGTTTGGTCCCGTAGGAGATGCCGAAGTAGTGGAGCTTGGCATCGCCGAGTACCTGGCGCATGAGATCCATGTCGCGGGCGGCGTTCTCGGTGCCGACATGCGGCAGCACCTTCCCGGACTTCTTCGCGCAGGCCGCCGCGGTCTGCTTGTTCTGCTCGGCCGTCCCGGCCAGATCGTGGGTCTCGCCGCGCTGCTTGTCGAGCTCCTTGCCGCTCAGGCAGGCCACCCCCGCGCTGTCACCGACGCCGCGCGGGTCGAAGCTGACCAGGTCGTACTGCGAGTGCAGGGACCGGGCCTGGGGGTAGCCCGGCAGGGTGGCCACACCGGACGCTCCCGGCCCGCCGAAGTTGAAGACCAGCGAGCCGATGCGCTTGTCGCCACCCTTGGACTGGGCGCGGATCATCGCGAGGTCGATGGTGTCGCCGGCGGGCTTGGCGTAGTCCAGGGGCGCCTTCAGGTTCGCGCACTCCCATGCCGTGCCGTCCGGCAGCTTGCCGGGCGCTGCGCCACCGCCCTGGGCGGTGGACGGTGCCCGGCAGGGCTGCCAGTTGAGCTTCTGGGAGGTGAGGGAGGCGGGGAGTTTGGCGGCGGCCGAGGGGGTGGACTCTGTGTCGCCGGCGTCGTCCTTGCCGGGGCTGCAGGCGGTGGCGCCGAGCGTGAGCAGAAGGGAGGCGGAGAGCAGTGAGATGGTGCGAAGAGCAAGAATTCTGGGCATGACGGTCTTCCTGTTGGTGAGTGAATTGCACTTGAAGTGGGCGGAGTGCAGGGAGAGTTGGACGTGGGTGTTGTTGGCGGGGCGTGCTGACTTCTTGCGGTTGCTACGCCAGAACGGCACGCCTCGGCGCGAGCCCGCTACGGACCCGTCATGAGGTGTGACTGCAGCGGCCCACCGACCGGGAGCCGGCTTCGCCGGCGCGGTCTACGTCGCGCTACTCAGCCTTCGGCTGCGGGTGGGGGCTCAGATTCCCAGGCCGGCGTCTCGTGCCAGCAGGGCGGCCTGTACACGGTTGTCGCAGCCGAGCTTGGCGAGAATCCGGCTCACATAGGTCTTGACCGTGGCCTCGCTCATATGGAGCCGCTGACCGGTATCCGCATTGGACAGGCCCTCGCCCAGCAGCGCCAGGACCTGCACCTCGCGCTCCGACAGGGCCTCCAGCCGACGGCGGGCCTGCGCGGCGCGGCGGACACTCTGGCCGGATGCCAGCGAGTCCACGACATGACGGGTGGCGCCCGGCGACAGATACGCGTCTCCGGCCGCGGCGGCCCGCACCGCACGCATCAGCTCCGCAGGCGCCGAGTCCTTGAGCAGAAAGCCCGCACTGCCCTCGGCCAGGGCGCGCAGCACGTTCTGCTGCTCCCCGAAGGTGGTGAGGATCAGCACCCGTGCATCGGGGACGGCACGGCGGAGTTCGGCCAGGGCCGTCAGCCCGTCCATGACCGGCATCTGGATGTCGAGCAGCACCACATCCACGCGCTGCGCCCGGGCCAGTTCGACCGCCTCGCGGCCGTTCGCCGCCTCCGCGACGACGTCGATGTCATCGGCCGAGGTGAGAATCATCCTGATACCCGCCCGAATGAGCGGCTCGTCATCGGTGACGAGAACCTTGATCACGATTCTCCTGCGCCCTCTTGAACGGTCATAGCTGCGGCCGTTCGCCATCATCCCCGATCAGGCGGCCCGACGGGACATCACGGCGAGCGTTCCCCCTTTACGTCCTGATCTCGAAGGACTTCTTCTCGATCAACTTGCCGTCCTTGAAGCAGAACCGGAAGACAGGGTCTCTCTCCCAGCTGCTGCCGAACTCACTGGAATTCAGGCTGAGGCACTTCGCCCCCTTGGGTATGGGAGGTGCGCCCTTTTCCAGGCCATCGAGCAGGAACGAGGAGCCGTCGGGCAACCGCTTGCGCACCTCGGACTCGGGCTGGCCCACCTTCACCGCCTCGTACTCCTTCGGTTCGATCATGGCTTCGTCCAGCTCCATCACGACGAAGGCCCCAGCGACCGCCACAATGATCACCAGCAGCAGGGCGATCAGTGCCGCCGCTCCGCAACCGATGGCAATGCCACTGCTTCTCTTCCGCGTGCTCATGGCCTTCGCCAGCTCCTTCGGCAAACCGTTCCCGTCGATGACAGGACCACCTTCGCCGAACGAACCCGCCGGAATCTGCTGCCGAAAGTCGCCGGTTGGATCAACGAACGTCGCCGTTGCCCTGCTGGGCGAGGAACTCGTGGCACCGGCGTCCGACGCGGTGTACGGCAGCACACCCGCCAGCCGGAAGCCGCCGTCCGCCGTCGGGCCCGCATGCACCATGCCTCCGACGACCCGGGCCCGCTCCCCGAGCCCGGTCAGCCCCTGGCCGCCGCTCACCACGCTCCGGCCGTCGTCCGCGGTCCCGGGCGCCGGACCGTTCGCGACCTCCACGACCAACGAGTCCGGTTCATAGCGCAGTTCGATGGTGATCGAGGCGTCCGGGGCGTGCTTGTGGGCGTTGGTCAGGCCCTCCTGGGCTATCCGGTACGCCGCGTGATCGGCGGTCGGGGCGAGCGGGCGCACCTCGCCCGAGCGCCGCAGCTCCACGGCCGTACCGGCGCTCCGGGACACCTCCACCAAGCGCTCGATGCCTGCCACCCCTCGCGCAGACGCCTGGGCGTTCTCCTCCCCCATGGCCTCAAGGGCAGGGGTGGGGGTGCCCCCGGTGGTCGCCGAGGGAGCGGTCCCGTCCTCCGGATCGTGGGTGCCGTCCCGCAGCAGCCCCACCACCTCGCGCAGCTCGTGCATCGCGCCCACCGACGCCTCCCGCAGCACCCCCACGGCCTCCCGCTGTCGCCCGGTCAGCTCGCGGTCCACCTCCAGCGCTCCGGTGTGCACCGATATGAGCGCGAGCTGATGGCCGAGGCTGTCGTGCATGTCCTGCGCGATGCGCTGGCGCTCGCGCATCCGGGCCTGTCCGGCGATCATCGCGCGCTCGCGCAGCAGCTGGGCGTTGTACTCCCGCAGGGTGTCCAGCAGCGTGCGCCGCTGCGACCAGTAGCGGCCGGCGAGGCCGGGAACGACGGTCGCGACCAGCGTCACCAGGACGCCTATGACCAGGATCACCGGCGTGACACGGGGCAACTCCTGCAGCAGTTCCAGGCCGAAGCTGAGGGCATACGCAAAGGCGAAGGTGCCGGTCGCCCTGCCGACCCCGACGATCCGGCGGCCGGCCGACCAGCCGACGACGGGGGTCAGCGGGGCGAGACCGCCGAACGCGGCCGCACACACGATGGTCACCAGCAGTACGGTCCCGGGCAGCACCCGGCGCAGCTGCAACAGCAGTCCGGCAGCCAGAGCCACGGCAATGATCTGTACCACGCCACCGTCGCGCAGGGCCTCGATCCCCGCCGCCAGCGTCCCCAGCACCAGGCTCAGCAGCAGTTCGCCCACAATGCGCCCGAGCGGCCACATCCCGGGATCGAAGAGAGCCCTGCCCGGATCGGCCAGCCGCCGGAACACCCCACGCAGCCTCGCCGCCGGCACCTGGCGAGCGCGCCTCACCCGCTCCATACCTTCCACACCTGTCACGGAGCCACGTTAAGCAACCTCTCCCGCCGCCGACACCACCTTTCGTCGCGACGTACAGCAACCAAAGTCGTGCCGATTCCCCCGGCGTCTCGCTCCGTCAGTCGGGCGAGACGGGTGACGTAAGGACGGCGCGTACGAGGTGATCCGCGTAGGAAGCGGTCAGTTGGCCCGGCCGGAACAGGATGCGGTACATCATCGGGGCCACGACGTGGTCCACGACTGCTTCGACGTCGACGTCGGGAACGGCCTCGCCGCGCCCCCTCGCCCGGCCGAGGATGACCTCGATCTGCTCGGCGGCGTAAGCCGAGCACTGGCCGGCATTGCTGCCGTCCGGGTCACCGAGAAGCGCGTCACGGATATAGGCACGTCCCGACGGGGAGACCATCTCGTCGAGGAACTGCCTGGCCCAGGACTCCAGATCCGTGTGGAGGCTCCCGTGGTCGGCGGGCGGCTCCTCGGGGCGCAGTCGCTCGACCGCCACATCGGACAGCAGCTCATGGAGGTCGCCCCAGCGACGGTAGATCGTCGAGGGGGTGACACCCGCACGGGCCGCGACCGCGGGCACGGTCAGTGCCGCGCGGCCCTGTTCGGCTTCGAGTTCCCGCACCGCGGCGTGCACCGACTCCTGGACGCGGGCGCTGCGCCCGCCGGGGCGCGCCATGGGCTTGGGACTCATGACTCCACCTTAAAGCAAAATCATTGCTTCTGGAGAGGCCCTTCCCCCCTCGCCCCTCAGCCCGTCAGCCCGTCACCGCCGCCGGTTCGCCACGCTGGCCCCGGTCTGTCTCATAGGCATGGCCGGCACGCAGCACGAGGGCTTCCCCCATGGGCGGCCCCATCAGCTGCATCCCTATGGGCAGGCCCGCGTGATCGCGGCCGACCGGGAGAGTCAGCGCCGGAATCCCGGTGATGTTCGCGGGAGCGGACAGCCGGACATAGGCGTCGGAGACGCTCTCCGTCGTACCGTCCGGCCATTCCACGGCGTCCTGGCCGGTCACGACGGCCGTCATCGGCACCGTGGGCGCAGCGATCACATCGACCTCGTCGAGCAGCCGCCCCCACGCCTCGCGCATGAGGGTACGAGCCCGCTGGGCCCGCAGGTAGTCACCGGCCGACATCAGCTCGCCGGCCTCCAGCAGCACCCGGATGTCCGGTCCGTACAGCTCGGGGACCGATCGCAGCGCACGTTCGTGGTAGGCGGTCGCCTCCGGGACCATCAGGCCCCATTGGACCGCCTGGACGTAGCGGGCCATCGGGATCTCGACCTCGACGAGTTCGGCCCCGAGGTCCGACATCCTGGCTAGGGCACGCCGTACCGCGGCTTCGACGTCGGGGCTGACCCGGTCGAAGTAGTAGTTGGCCGGCACTCCGATCCGCAGCCCCGCCAAGTCCCCTTCCTGGGGGAGGGCGTAGTCGGGCCGCGCCCCACCGGGACCAGCCGGGCCCGCGGAGTCCCGGCCCGTCAGCGCGGAGAGCACCAGCGCCGCGTCCCGCACCGTGCGGGCGAGGGGCCCGACATGGTCCAGCGACCAGGACAGCGAGGTCACGCCCTGCCGGGAGATGAGGTCATAGGTCGGCTTGAGCCCGACGACGCCGTTGAGCGCCGCGGGCACCCGGATGGAACCTCCGGTGTCCGTTCCCAAAGCGAAGATGGCCGCTCCGGCGGCCACGGCGACCGCCGACCCACCACTCGACCCGCCCGCGATGCGGCCCGGGTCCCAGGCGTTGCGCGTCTGGGGTGTCGTCAGCCCGTAAGCGAATTCATGCGTGTGTGTCTTCCCCAGGAGGACCGCGCCGGCGTCGAAAAGCCGCTTGGTCACCGCGCTGTCGGTCTGCGCGACATGGCCCGCCCGCACCCGGGAACTGGCCGTGGTCGGCAGGCCGGCGACATCGATGAGGTCCTTCAGCCCGAACGGGATGCCGTGCAGCGGGCCGCGGTGCCGGCCGGCCGCGATCTCGCGCTCGGCGAGCGTGGCGGCCTCGTGCGCCGCCTCGCCCGCCACGGCGGCGTAGGCCCCGAGCCGCTCCTCGACCGCGTCGATGCGTTCCAGCACGGAGGCGGTCAGCTCCACCGGGGACAGTGCCCCCTTCGCCAAGGCGTCGGCCGCCTCGGCGAGGGTCAGTTCAAAGGGACGCATCGGCGGCCTCCCCTGCGTCGGTGTGGGTGGCGGGCTGCGTCTCCCCGAAGTCCAGCTCACGCAGCGTGCGCACCACGGCGTGGATGTGGTTGGCGGCGGCGGCCACCTCGGCGTGACGCTCGCTCTCCAGCGGGAGTCCCGCGCGGAGCGCGCCCCGGGCGGCCTCCGCGGCGGTGAGTTCGACGGCGCTCATGAATCCCCTTCGTGTGCGTGCAGGGTGTGTTGCGGTGCGGCGGTCCGGCGACCACCGCACCGCAAAAGCAAAATTTTCGCCTTAGTCGACGGTAAGGGCTGGCGTCGACTAAGGCAAATATGTAGCGTTTAGAGCGGAGGGGTTGCTGGTGACGATCAGCGCCGACTCCTCCATCTCCCTGACAGCGGGCGCCCGTTGCCCGCCCCTCTCACCCATACGAGCAATGGAACGGAATCACCGGATGCACCACCACTCGACACCCTCTTCTCACGGCAAGTCCCCGGCCTGGGACCTCGGAGACCTCACCATCCACCGCATCGACGAGGTGCCCCTGCCCCCACAGACCGGCCCCTGGCTGCTGCCGGCGGCCACGCCCGACGTGGTGGCCCAAGCCCCCTGGCTCCGGCCCGAGTTCGCCGACGAGGCCGGCATCCTGCGGCTGAGCAGCCACAGCTTCGCATTCTCCGTCGACGGACTGCGCGTCCTCGTCGACACCGGTATCGGCAACGGAAAGACCCGCGCCAACCCCGCCTGGGACAACCTCGACAGCGACTACCTCGCGCGCCTCGACGCCGCCGACTTCCCGCCGCAGACCATTGACCTCGTGATCCTCACCCACCTCCACACCGACCATGTCGGATGGAACACCTACGCCGACGGGGCCAACTGGAAGCCCACCTTCCCCAACGCCCGCTATCTGACAGCCCGGAAGGAGTGGGACTACTGGGCGTCCGCCGATATGGACGAAGCCCGCACGCAGATGTTCCGGGACTCCGTGTACCCGATCAAGGACGCCGGCCTCCTCGACCTCATCGAGGTCCCGGAAGAAGGCACCGACATCGCACCGGGCATCCGCCTGATCCCCACCCCCGGCCACACCCCCGGCCACCTCGCCGTGGAGGTGCGCGGCCGCACGGCCACCGCCCTGGTCACCGGGGACTGCATCCATCACCCCGTACAGCTGCTCCAGCCGGGCATCGGCAGCTGCGTGGACATCGACCCGCAGCAGTCAGCCGCCACCCGGCGCCGCCTGCTCGCCTCCCTGGCAGACACCGGCACCCTGATGCTCGGCACCCACTTCCCCTCCCCCACCGGCGGCCTGGTGCAGTCCCACGGCGACTCCTATCAGCTCACCCCCCTCCCCGAAGCCTCGAAGCACGACCTCCCCTGACGCCCTGGCGCACCGTTCCCCTTACGGGGCAGCCCCGGCAAGCCCCTCCCTGCTCATGGCCTCCTTCGCCGCTCGGACGGCCCGCGGCCGCCGCCGCTCGTATCTCCGACTGCGCCTGGCCTCCGGCATCATGCTGGTGGCCATCGCGGTCATCATCGTGCTGCCGGGCGCCTTCCCCGTGTGGCTGAAGATAGAACAGGGCGTCTGCGGAGCCCTTTTGACCGGTGTGGTCGCCATCGTCAACGGCAAGCAGCTGCGCTCCGCGTTCGCCCCCACCCCGAGATGAACTGACTCCGAGCAACCTCCGTGAGGCTCCTGCCCCGAGCCCCGAGCGTCAGGAAGTCGTCGCAGCGCGGTCGGACTCACTGCGAAGGACACAGAACTCGTTGCCTTCGGGGTCCGAGAGAACAGCCCAGCCCGCGCCGTCGGGTTCCCGGCGGTCGGTGACGAGGGTGGCTCCGAGGTTCAGCAACCGCTCGATCTCCTCCTCGCGCGAGGCCGTCGGTCACAGACACAGGTGAATCCGGTTCTTGGTCGTCTTCGGTTCCGGCACCTGGTTGAAGTACAGCATCGGGCCCTCCGACAGCATCACCTGCGTCTCGCGGTCGCCCGGCCTGTCCTGCGGATGCAGCGGACAACCGGTCACCTCACTCCAGAACCGAGCCAACCCATAGGCATCTACACAGTCGATCGCCACGTTCTGCAATACCGAGATCATGCACATGAGCCTGCCTGAGCACCGCCCGGCCCGCTACCACCTTGCGCCCGGCCCCCACCCACAGACCATGGAAGGTCAGATGCCACAGGACAGCAGCACTTCCACAACAGGCTTTAGTCTCCTGGCTTGTGACAGAATTTTCCGCGCACCTCCGCACGACAACAGATGCCTACGATGCCGTCGCCGACCTCTACGCGGAGCTCGCCCGCGATGCGCTTGACGCACTTCCGCTGGACCGTGCGGTGCTGGCTGCCTTCGCCGAGCTGGCGCCCCGCTCAGGTGCCGGGCCCGTCGCCGAGCTGGGATGTGGCCCGGGATATGTGACCGCGCACCTGCGGGACCTGGGGCTGGAGGTCTTCGGCATCGATCTGTCGCCGGTGATGATCGATATCGCCCGCGAGGCCTACCCCGACCTGCGATTCGAGGTCGGCTCCATGGATGCCCTGGACCTGGCCGACGGAACGCTGGGCGGCATCGTTTCCTGGTATTCGGTCATTCACACCCCACCAGAGGAGGTGCCGTCGTACTTCGCCGAGTTCCGGCGGGTGCTGGCCCATGACGGCCCGCTGCTGCTGGCGTTCTTCGAGTCCGAGGGGGAGCCGGTCACGGCGTTCGACCACAAGGTGGCGACGGCCTACCGGTGGCCGGTCGACGACCTCGCACGGCTGGCCGCCGAAGCCGACTTCCTCGAAGTCGGCCGAATGCTGCGTGAACCGCACGAGGGCGAACGGTTCCGCCGGGGCCACCTGCTGATGCGCAAAGGCGGGGAAGAAAGCTGATCGCCTGATGTGAGGGCGTGGGTGAGCGGCCGGTCGGCCGGCCGAGCGGTCGGGAGCGGAGCGCAGGCCGGCCAGCAGGCATTCAGGGCATGGGACCGGCCCCGGCCGCTGATCACCGACCGCCACCGGTCAGAGTGCTCCACTGCGGATCGATACAGCACAGCCAAGCGTCCTGTCCGTCGGCCAGTGGTTGTGTCAGAGGAAGGGGCAGGAACCGGCGTCCGCGAGACCCGCGCCGGTTCCGCCCGCGTGCTGCGCATGCCCCGGTCACGGACCGCGCGGCCCGCCCAGCGCCCAGGGAACGGATTGATCCGCGCGGACGAGAGTCGCGCGGATCGATCCATCGACCAGGCGTCAGTCGAGATCCTCCGAGTAGTCGGTGGTGAAGCAGCCGTCGATCACGCCGTCGTCCGCCGACTTGCCCTCGGGGGCCTCGAAGTTCGGAGTGCAGTTCAGGAACTGCATACCGGCCTCGAGGAGTCGACGCCGTTGATCGTCGCTGCCCGGGTCTACGACGAAGTCGTCGCCGATCATGAGTTCGTCCTGCTGGTCGTCGTCGCCCCGGATGACGGTCTGGAACGCCTCCATGTCCTCGACGGTGAAGAAGTCGACGTCACCGCCGCCGCCCGCCGGGTCGTCACACTCGCCGCCGCCGTTGATGCCCGTCATCCCCATGGCTTCCACCCGCTGCACCTCATGGGGCGCGGCGATGTCGATGCTCCGACAGCGGAGCGCCGACTTGAGGAAGTCCCCGGCTTCCTCGGACGAACCCGCGGAGGGCAGGCCGCAGGCGGAGACCGATGCCAAAGCGGCAACGGTTCCCACGGTGGCAAGTATTCGATGGAAACGCATGACGTCCCTTTGCAGTTGTGGCTTTGAGCCGGGCGCACACCGCCTGGATACGGCGGGCGGCGCCTCGACTGCGGGGTGAAGAAAGCCAACTGCCCTCTCCCCCGTTCCCCGCCATGATCAGTTGACCGGGACATGGTAGTTGGATCAAGGCGTAAGGGACGCACGGTCATGCTGCGGGCCGGGCTGCCACGAAGCGGGCCATCGGCCCCAACCGCCAAGAGACACCGCAGACTTCCGGTAGGCGGCCACGATGTCTCGCCGCCACGGCCACGGCTGCCCCGGGGCCGGGCCGGCCCAGGGCCAGGTCCGGGTCCGGACCCGACGACACGACCGGCGCCAAGCCGGGTGCGGTCGGCGAAACCGACTACGACCCACCACGCCGGCCACAGCCGCCGGAAACCCACAGCCGACGACCGACAGCCGACGACTGACGGCCGACAGCTGAATGACCGATGGCCGCTTTCCTGCGAATTCAGGGCCCCGATAGACATTCCGCTACACCTCTCCAGACCTTTGCACCACCCCCTCGATAGTGGCGCGCACGCACCGCCGACACGCACCGGGACGAGAGGCAGACAGCAATGAAGGCACTGGAACGGAATCCGCTCCCGCTGGACGGACTGCTGGGACGCGTCGAGCGTGTGGTCAACCGGCTGCCCAACCCGTTCGTGCTCTTCGCCGGCATCTTCGGCCTGGTCGCTGTGGTGTCAACGGTGATCGCCGCCTTCGCCGTCTCGGTGCAGGTCCCAGGGGAGAAGAGCCCGACCCCGGTGCTCGGCGCACTGACGCCGGAGGGCCTCAGCCATCTCCTCGCCACGGCCCTGAGCCGCTCCCACCGGCGGGCCAGCGTCACCGCATCCTGTGCGAGCACCGTTCCCAGTTCACTCCAGCTCGCCCGGGCGCGGCCTGGAGTGCGTTGGCCAGCAGCAGATCGTCCTCGCCCAACTGCTCCGGAAGCGGCACCTCGGCTTCGCTGCTCACGGGACGATTCTATGAAGAAGCCACCTCCCTCTCCAGACTGCTGCCGCCCCGCATTTCCGTATGACGGTAGGCGGTAGGCGGTAGGCGGTAGGAGCACCGTCCGACTCGACGAATGCGCGGGGCTGTGAATTCACCCATGGTGTTGTCCGTTCCGGGCCTCGCCATTCTCCGCAGCCTTGGCCGTCGCGAAGTCCACCGAGCCGTTCTCCCCGCCATCCGCCTTCTGTCGGGCGCCCTTGTAATGGGGGTCGTGGAGTTTGCGCCGTGCGTCCACTTTACGGACCGCCCACATGCTGGTCATCACGGCGAAGAAGGTCAGTGGCCACCCCATGACCAGCCGCGCAATGCCGAGCCAGGTGGTCTCGTCCATGTCGTAGAGCCACCGCTCCACCGCGAAACGGGAGAAGCTCAGCAGCGCCCAGAGCACGGTGGCCACGTCGTAGTAGAAAAGCGACTTCCGGTCCGTGCGCCAAAACGTGCCCTGAAGGTTCGCTGCCGCCCAGACCTGGCCGATCAGCGGCCGACGTATCAGGACGGACAGCAGCAGAATGCTGCCGATTCCGACCGTTATCCAGTTCCCGAGCAGGTAGTAGCCCTTGGCCTCACCGACGAACGCGGCGACGCCGGAGGTGATGAGCACCGTACCGAGACCGAGGAGTGCGGCAGCCGGTTTCTCCTTGCGCAGCAATTGAAAGATCCCCACCAGGACCGCCGTCCCGATCGAGGCCCAGATCCCCGGCCACATGCCGGCCAGCGCATTGACCACGATGTACGTGATGACCGGAAGAATGGTCAGGATCGTCCCGTAGACCCCGCCGATGTACCCCCACGCGAAAGCCAACTGCTCCTGGAAATTCTCCGGGACCTTCTTCGGCTCTTCCTTGGCATCCGCTTCCGGCCGGCCGGTCATGGACCCGGAAGGCGATCCACCCGAGTCCGAGCCGTTCATTTCGTACATGGTTCGCTCTCCCCCTGGTTCGTCAACATGCTTCATCCTGACGGGAGATGAGCCACGAGACATCCCAGCGAGGTCCCAGGAATGACTAGAGCTACCTCTACCCGGAGCGACACGTCAGACGATGCACTCGACTCCACTCACGCGGCGACCGACCACGCCGCCTCCTCTGCAGACTGCCGGCAGATGGGTCCCGACCGCTCTCACCGCCGACAGGCGCACTAGGACCTGTCGTCAAACTCCCGTCGTTCGCCCGAAGGGCGGCCCCGCGGGGTCTGGTGCGTGCGATCGCAAGGCGGAGGGTCGCCCCGATACT